>JAILHP010000156.1 GCA_024695705.1 Prevotella sp.
CTATATCGACGACGACTGCAAGGAGTTCCTCGAGAAGGAGAAGCTGCAGCAGCTGCTGACCAAGTACTGCAAGTTCATGGCCGTACCTGTAGCCTTCGGCAAGAAGCAGGAATGGTCGAGCGAGAAGAAGGAGATGGTGGACACCGACCAGGACAACCTCATCAACGACGTAGAACCCCTGTGGACCAAGGCTCCCAGCACGCTGAAGGACGAGGACTACAAGTCGTTCTACCGCACCCTGTACCCCATGTCTGACGAACCCATGTTCTGGATTCACCTCAACGTGGACTATCCTTTCAACCTGACGGGTATCCTGTACTTCCCACGCATCAAGTCGAACATCGACCTGCAGCGCAACAAGATACAGCTGTACTGCAACCAGGTGTTCGTCACCGACCAGGTAGAGGGAATCGTGCCTGAGTTCCTGACGCTGCTGCATGGTGTCATCGACTCACCCGACATCCCCCTGAACGTCAGCCGCAGCTACCTGCAGAGCGACCGCGAGGTGAAGAAAATCTCCACCTACATCACCAAGAAGGTGGCCGACCGCCTGCTGGCCCTGTTCAAGGAAGACCGAAAGGCCTACGAGGAGAAGTGGGACGACCTGAAGCTCTTCATCAACTACGGCATGCTCAGCGAGGAGTCGTTCTACGACCGCGCCAAGGAGTTTGTGCTGCTGAAGGACACCGAGGGCAAGTACTTCACGCTCGAGGAATACAAGACGCTCATCCAGGGTGAGCAGAAGGACAAGAACGACACGCTGGTCTATCTCTATGCCACCGACAAGGAGGAGCAGTACTCGTACATCGAGGCAGCCAAGGCAAAGGGCTACAGCGTGCTCATGGCCGACGGACAGCTCGACGTGCCTGCTATCCAGATGCTGGAGCAGAAGCTGGCAGAACCCTCTGGCGACGGCAAGGGCGGCGTACGCTTCACCCGTGTTGACAGCGACATCATCGACCGTCTCATCATGAAGGACGACGCTCCGAAGAAGACGCTCGACGAGCCTACGGCTGACAATCTGTCACAAGTGTTCAAGTCGCAGATTCCTGCCATCGAGAAGGCCGACTTCTACGTCGAGGTGCATAACCTGGGCGAGAACCGCCAGCCCGTTACCATCACGCAGAGCGAGTACATGCGCCGTATGAAGGAGATGAGCCGCTACCAGAGTGGCATGAACTTCTACGCCCAGATGCCCGACAGCTACTCCATGGTGCTTAATGCCGACCATCCGCTGGTGAAGAAAATCATCGACGAGTGCAAGACAGAGACTGCCGAGCCGCTGAAGCCCATCGAGGCAGAGCTGAAGGGTCAGGAGGCACGCCTTGCCGCCATCCGTCAGGCTCAGGACAAGAAGAAGGCTGACGAGCTGACACAGGAGGAGAAGGACGACAAGGCCAACACCGAGAAGGCTGTCCAGGAGCAGAAAGACAAGCGCAAGCAGGTGCTTGCCGACTTCGGCAAGGGCAATAGCCTTGTTCATCAGCTCATTGACCTCGCCCTGCTGCAGAACGGTTTGCTGAAGGGTGAAGCCCTCGACAAGTTCCTGCGCCGCAGCATCGAACTTATCAAAGGATAAACAATACCAAGGCAGAATACCAAGGCAGGTTACATCGCGTAGCTTACCTACGGACTCCCTGTCAGAGAAAGACTGACGGGGAGTTTTTTGTTAGGGGAGTATTTTCTCGTGAAACTATGTATTACGTTGTGAGAAAAAAAATCAATTCGGTAATTTGCGAATCTGAAATCTTTTGTTTACCTTTGCAGACATGAAAAGAATATGGATGGGAATGTGGGTCGTAACCCTGCTGTTGACAGGGAGTTGCGGCAGTAAGGAAGTGAACGGCATCAAGTTTGAAAAGGCTCGTGCCGAGAAGGAAGTGATGCTGGCCGAGGGGAATGATGCCCCGTCGTGCAAGGTGCTGCTGGAGGTGGTATATGCAGTGGAGACGGAGGGAAACCGTGCGGTTGTGACGGCTATTAACAATGCCATTGAGGAGCAGCTGCTGGGCATGCAGGGACTGACAATGCAGCAGGCCGTGGACTCGTTTGTCAGCCAATATACGATGGACTACAGGAAGAGCCTGGCGGAGATGTACGAACAGGACAAGTCGGATGCCGAGAAACATGCCTGGTACGAGTATCACTACTCGGTGACTACCGAGGTACAACAGGCTGAGTGCGAGGCGCTGGACGACAAGGTGGTGGCGACGGTAAAAGCTAACCTGGACTACTTTGAGGGCGGCGCCCACGGCATAGAGCAGCAGCTGGTGATGAACTTCGACAGCGAGACGGGCAAGCGCCTGACCCTGGAGGACATCTTCGTGCCTGGCTATGAACACCGACTGAGTGAGCTGCTGTTGGAGAAGCTGATGGACCAGCAGGACGTGAAGACCCTGGACGAGCTGAAGGCCAAGGACTACCTCTACACCATGGATATGTTCCCGTCGGTGAACTTCATCGTGAAAGACGATGGGCTGACGTTCATCTACAACCCCTACGAGATTGCTCCCTACGACAAGGGCAGGACGGAAATCAATGTCTCGTTCTCGGAAGCGGAAGGAATATTGAGAAAATGAGAAATTGGACAATAATTGCCAAATTGTAAATTATTATGGTGGAAAAGATAACAAAATATTTCCCGCAGCTGACGGAGGAGCAGCTCAGGCAGTACGAGGCGCTGGATGCCCTGTACAGGGACTGGAACAGCAAGATCAACGTGATTAGCAGGAAGGATATTGACAACCTCTACGAGCACCACGTGCTGCACTCGCTGGCCATTGCCAAGATGGTGAACCTGAGGCCTGGAACGCAGGTTCTGGACATGGGTACGGGCGGCGGATTCCCAGGCATTCCGCTGGCCATTATGTTTCCTGAGTGTAGCTTCAAGCTGATTGACGGCACAGGCAAGAAAATCCGCGTTGCCCAGGAGGTGGCCAAGGCCATTGGGCTGAAGAACTGCGAGCCGGTACAGCTAAGGGCTGAAGAGGAAAAGGGCAAGTTTGACTTTGTGGTGAGCCGTGCCGTGATGGCCCTACCCGACCTGGTGAAGATTGTCAAGAAGAACATCTCCAAACGTCAGCAGAATGCCCTGCCCAACGGCATTATCTGTCTGAAGGGCGGTGACGTGCAGGCCGAGGTGCAGCCCTTCCGCAACATTGTGGAGGTGGCGGATCTGAGCCAGTGGTTTGATGAGCCTTGGTTCAAGGAGAAGAATTGTATATACCTGCCGGTATAAGTTAGGAGTTAGAATATGATTGAAGTTAAGACGTTTGTAGTCAATCCGATACAGGAGAATACGTTTGTGGTGAGTGATGAGACCAAGGAGGCCGTCATCATTGACTGCGGGGCTTTGTACCCCTCAGAGCATCAGGCCATTAAACGTTACCTGAGTAATAATGAGCTGACGCTGAAGCACCTGCTGTGTACCCACGGCCACCTGGACCACTGCTTCGGCAACATCACCATCTACGAGGAGTTCGGGCTGAAGCCGGAGGTGATGGCCGACGATGAGTTTCTGATTACCAAGCTGGACGAGCAGGCCAGGAACCTCTTTGGCTTCACGTTGGAAGACGCAATACCTCCCGTGGGGCATTACCTGACGGAGTGTGAGCTGATTACGTTTGGCAACCACCAGCTGAAGGTCATCGCTACCCCTGGGCACACGCCGGGCTCTGCCGTCTTCTACTGTGAGGAGGAAGGAGTGGCTTTCACGGGCGACACGCTGTTTTACATGAGCGTGGGACGTACCGACTTTGAGCGTGGCAGCTACAGCCAGCTGATGGAGAGTCTGGAGAAACTGAAGCAGCAGCTTCCACCCGCCACGAAGCTTTACACGGGTCATGGTCCCAGCACCAGCATGGAGGCTGAGATGAGGGGAAACATGTATCTGAGATGACGGAACGGAGGGGTATAAAAAAGAATTGATTGTCTCACGACAACCAATCTTTACTTAACCTTAATAATCTAATACCATGAAAAACACGCTGCAAATATAAGTTATTTGTTGAACTTTTGCAAGTATTTATGCAGTTTTTATCACAAAATTATCACTTTTTAAGCTTTATAAGATTCGAATTAACTTTTATTGATGTTTTAATTACATCCACATCGTCTCTGTCGTCAGGAGGAACTGTCACGTCGGAGAGGGAGAACGTCAGGAAGTCGTCATCAGGAGACAACTCTACGCATACCAACGCGGGAGTGAGGATTTTCCTGACCTTCTGGTAACGCTCCTGACTCATGGCGTCAGGACGGAAAGTCAGGTCGTCAAGGGTAATCTGCGGATGGTTGAATGTCTGCTGCCAAATGTCATTGACGGTCAGCTCCAGTGGACGCCACAGACAGGAGTAGAACGTGACCTCACTCTCCTGCCCTTCCACCCCGTAGGTCCGAACCATGCAGATGATTTGACTGAGGCTGTCAACAGGAGTGCTAACCGGCAGCAGCCTCATTTCACACCGTGTGGCCTCGTTCAGGCGGATGCTGAGGTACCGGTCGTTGAGGGCAGTCATGGTTGACTTGCCGCCCAGCTGGTTGGTCACCTTGGCCTCCATTCCTGATTCCATGAAGTCAATCATGTCCAGCCGATTGTTCTGTGACAAGTACGGTATCAGGGAGTCGGGCATCGCCTTGAACACCTCCTGCATGGTTTGCGCAGCTACGCTGCTAAATGACAAATGACAAATGACAAATGATAAACCTATCACCATCATCCGTCGATTATCAAATAGACTCATTATTAATGCTTTTATCTTTATCATTTTTCATTTATCATTTAGGGTGAAGCCCGCCAACTTATCCTCGTCCCTCGCGCAGGTCGCGTACTCGTACAGCCTTGCCCTCGGAAACGGGAAGTGAACCCTTCTTGACGAGCTTGACGCGCGGGGTGAGCAGTATCTCGTCCTTCAGGGAACGCTGGATGTCCTTGGTCATCTTCTGCAGCTCGGGATAGACGTCGGTGGTCAGGCCGTCGAGCTCTACCTCTACGGTCATGATGTCGTTGTCGTCCTCGGTGTCGAGGGTGATGAGATAGTTGCTGCCCAGGCCCGGGTACTGCACGAGAATCTTCTCCACCTGCATGGGGAAGACATTGACGCCCTTGATGATGAACATATCGTCGGTACGGCCCTTGATGCGGTCGATGCGGCGGTGGGTTCTTCCGCACTTGCAAGGCTCAGCAATGATGCGGGTGAGGTCGCGGGTGCGGTAACGCAGGATGGGCATCATGTTACGGTCGAGCGTGGTAAGCACCATCTCGCCCATCTCGCCGTCGGGAACGGGCTCCAGGGTGTCGGGGTCAACAATCTCTACGATGTAGTTGTCCTCCCAGAGGTGCATACCTGCCTGGTATTTACACTCGAAGGCCACGCCGGGGCCGTTCATCTCGGTCATGCCGAACGAGTTGTATGCCTTCACGCCCAGCATGCGCTCAATGCGGCGGCGCTGCTCCTCTGTATGGGGCTCGGCGCCGATACAAAGGGTGCGGAGCTTGGTGGTGGCGGGATCTACGCCTTCATCGCGGAACACTTCAGCCAAACGGATGGCGTATGAAGGAATGGCGTGCAGACAAGTGGTGCCGAAGTCAGTAATAAACTTAATCTGACGCTTCGAGTTACCTGCGCCGGCCGGCACCGTCATGGCTCCCAGCCACTCGGCACCATACTGGAAACCGAGTCCTCCGGTAAACATTCCGTAGCCGCTGGAGTTCTGGAACACATCACTCTTACGGCAGCCCACCATATAGAGGTTACGGGCAATCATATTGGCCCAGGAGCAGACATCGTGCTCGGAATAGACAACCACGCAGGGGTTACCGGTTGTTCCACTGGTTGAGTGAATGCGGACAGCATCGTCCATGTTTCCACCTACAAGCCCGTAGGGATAGTTGTCGCGCAGGTCCTGCTTCGTGGTGAAGGGAATCTTGCGGAGATCATCCAGCGAATTGATGGAGTCAGCCGTGATACCGAGTTCACCAAGACGTTTCTTGTAGAAAGGAGAACGCAGGCACACATTGATAGTGTCCTTCAGTTTCTTCAACTGCAGCTGCTGAAGCTGCTCACGAGGCATGGTTTCCAGTTCTGGTTGCCAATACTCACCATCAGGCTTGATGGTTGACATAATTTTCTCGTCTGTCATACAATAATATACTTACATTTATATTTTCGAATTTTCGATTTATTACTGCGACGGTAGCCGAAGGCCGCCTGCCAGCTGCATCATCATGACTGCCGACAAACCGGCCGTCTCTGTACGCAACCTGCTCTCGCCCAGGTGGACGGAGACGAACCCATGGTCTATGGCCAGGCGAACCTCATCAATGGAGAAATCACCCTCAGGGCCTATGAGCACCAGCGCATCGTCAGAATCGGCAGGCTTCTGGAGCTCACTATATAAATAGGCACGCGCGACCTCCTCATAGCAATGAGCGATGTACTTACGGCCCTTGTGCTCACGGGTGACAAAGCTGCGGAAGCTATCCATGCCGTTGAGCTGGGGTTTCCAGGCCTTGCGACTCTGCTTCATGGCAGAGACAGCTATCTTCTCTATCCTGGGCAGCTTGACGACCTTACGCTCCGAGTACTGGCAGTCCAGGAACGACAACTCGTCGATGCCTATCTCCACAGCCTTCTCGGTCATCCACTCCATGCGCTCCATCATCTTGGTAGGAGCAATGGCCAGATGCAGGTGACCTTTCCACGCCGGCTGCTGGGGTAGCGTACGGACGACACGGTACTGGCAATGCTTCTGGGTAGCCAGCGTCACTTCGGCCTCGTAGAAGTTCCCCACCCCGTCCATGAGCATCATCTCGTCACCGGCCTGAAGGCGCAGCACGCGGACAGCATGGGCTGCTTCCTCTTCTGGCAGCTCGTTGCTCACGGCAATGTCGGGCGTATAAAAATACCTTACTTCCTTCATGATGTCTGGTCGATTCCAGGAATGTTCAGGAAAAAGGACTCGCGCTTGTTCAGCTCTTCCTTTATGTTGGAGGCCAGCCGGTAGTCCTCATCCTCAATGGCACGTTGCAGCTCTTCCTTCAGTTTCTCGGTTTCCAGGGTGTTGAGCGGAATGGACAGCTTCGTCTGGTTCTCTGTGTAGGGTGAACTCTGCATCTTCATGAGCTGCTCATCAATATACAGGGGCACATCGGCAATGAGATGCAACAGGACGGCATCGCTCAGCCGAATCCGATGGATGGCATAGTTGTCGGTATTCATCAGGCCAACAAGGTATTGTCCGTCGAGGATATTCTGGATGTTGATTTCCAATTTTTTGACTGGCACGTAGTCACCCAGAAATTTCATGAGCACCTCGGGCAGCAGGCAATTGCAAATGTCCAGATGGCCGGTCCTCATTTGCAGCTGATGACTCATGGTCTTGTCACAAATAATGTTGAGACAACGGGTTTCCGGTTCATCAGTCAGCATGATAACACACATACCTTCAGAACCGACAATATCTGCCAGACCCTTATATTTCAATCGCTGACGTGCCATACCGTCTTATTTCTTCTCAGGCTTGAACAATACGGCAAACAGCACGCCGACCACCAGGGCAAACGCGGCGAAGATGAACCAGCAGTTCTGCCAGCCGTTAGCCTCGTTGCCTACCAGGAAGCCGTTCTCCCAGTGGCAGAAGCTGTTGATGATGGCACCAGCCGTCAGCGTGCCGATGGTGGCCCCCACGCCGTTGGTCATCATCATGAACAGGCCCTGTGCCGAAGCCTTGACGCTGGGTTCACACTCCTGGTCAACGAATATGCCGCCCGAGACATTGAAGAAGTCAAAGGCCACACCATAGACGATGCAGGAGAGGATGAAGAACGTGACACCAGGCATGCCCGGGTCGCCGACGCCGAAGAAGCCGAAGCGGAACACCCAAGCAAACATCGACATGAGCATCACGCCCTTGATGCCGAACTTCTTGAGGCAGAAGGGAATCATCAGGATGCACAACGCCTCGCTCATCTGAGAGATAGAGGTGAGGAGCGTGGCATTATTGGCAGCAAACGAATTGGCGATGGCCTCGTCAAGACTGCCCTTGAAGCTCGTAATGAACGGACCGGCATAGCCGTTGGTCACCTGCAGGCACATGCCCAGCAGGGCCGAGAAGATGAAGAACAGCGCCATCTGCCTGCGCTTGAAGAGCTTGAAGGCGCTCAGGCCGAACTGCTCGGCCAGCGAGACGTTGCCCTCCTTCTTGGTCAACGGACATGCAGGCAGCGTGAAGCAGTAGGCGAAGAGCACAAAGCTCAGCAGGCCTGACACAAAGAACTGCATATAGGTATATTGGAACTTGAATGCGCTCTCACCAAAGGTGAACGAGAACGAGCCGTTATCCCAGACGGCGCAGTTGACGAACCACATGGTAGCGATGAAACCGACGGTTCCCAACACGCGGATGGGCGGGAAGTCCTTGACGGTATCCATTCCGTTGCGCTTCAGGATGGAGAAGGCCGTGGTGTTGGCCAGCGCAATGGTCGGCATGTAGAAGGCCACACTCAGGGTGTAGAGCGTGATGAACGTTGCCTTGTCGGGTTCTGCATAGTTCATACCCATCCACCAGCAACCCATCATAAAGGCACCTGCCAACAGGTGGCAGAGTCCAAGCACGCGCTGGGGCTGCATGTATTTATCGGCTACAATACCCATCAGCGTGGGCATAAAGATGGAAACGATGCCTTGAATGGCATAGAACCAGGGAATCTCTTCACCTAATCCGGCTGTGCCCAGATAGTTTCCCATACACGTGAGGTAGGCTCCCCACACGGCGAACTCCAAGAAGTTCATGACCGCCAAACGTACTTTGATATTCATAGTCGTAATATTTAATGAATGATGTTATTTTTTCTACGTTATCAGTTTGTTGTTTTCTACGTTTCTATCGGTTTGTTGTCTTTATAAGCCCTGTTGTCAGACCTTATCACTATCGTACCGCCCAACCACTCCGTATGAGCCGGCTCACCCTCCAGGGGATAAGCTTTTTCAGCCATTCCATCGGTTATCTCCACCACTCCGGGGGCTATCGTCCTACCGTCAGGCAACCTGACTTCGTGGGCAGCTACTCTTCTGGTCTCTGTCATCGCATGGTCATGGGACTGCGGGTACTGTCAGGCTTTTCCTCGGTCGCTTCAGCTTCATTGTCAGGCTCAAGCTGCTTGTGGAAACGAATGAGCTGTATCTGTTCCAAGAAGAGCATGTTGTTCTTGCCCTTCTCACGTGAGGGTGCCAGATAGATGAAAGTCCTGATGTCCTTGACCGCCTGTTTGTAGTTGGAGGGAATGCGCAGGGTAACCACTCCTGACACCGTGCAGTGGACCTGATGGACAGAGACGCTGTCGTTGGCATAGCGGACTGCTGCGTAAATCAGGGCATCCTTCATGCCGGACTTAAACAGATAGTTGGCCTTCATGTTATACTGGAAAGCATCACCCTTCCTGAACGAGGAGTCGGCCTTCAGCTCAAAACTGACACGGTTGTAGCCGGGATGTGGCAGCAACAGCAACGAAGTGGTTTCGTTCCAGATGTTGGCGGTGTCGCCAGAGAGGCTGGTGGTCATGAAATCGCCCAATTCACCGACAGAGGCACCTAACTCCATCGCATCTTCATTGAGCCGTTTGGTCACGTTCTGATAGATTTTGGCAAAACGTTCCACATGGCCGTAGTAATAGATGAAAGAGCTGTCGAGCTCAGCCTGCGTGATGCCATGCTTCTTCAGTACGGCATGATGGTACATGGTCTCGTTGAAATCGCGGGAATCGTTCGTCTGATGCTGAGCGGCAATGGCTCGGGCAAGGTGGTAGTCATAGAGAAAGTCTTCCATGTCGTCAGGGTCAATGATGCCCTTGGGAATGGAAGGCTTGCAGGCAGTCACCAGCACGAGTGCCAGCACCACCCACACGAACCACTTAGTTTTGTTCCTCCACATCAGACGGTGTATCCTCCTCCTGCTGCTTACGAAATGAGATATGGCTTAATTCCTTACGATAGAAGATGAACAGGGCAATGACACCCACACTGACATTCGCATCGGCGAAGTTGAAGATGGGACTGAAGAAGACGAAGTCCTGACCGCCCACTACAGGCATCCAGTCAGGCCACGTCGTCTCTATCAGCGGGAAGTAGAACATATCCACCACCCTGCCCATCAGGAACGGGGCATAACCATGGCCAAAGCTGACCACCTCAGCTGCGCGAACGCTGGTAGAGGCATTGAAGCAGAGACCATAGAACATACAGTCAAGGAGGTTGCCGATGGCTCCTGCCAGTATCATGGACAAGAGCACCAAGTAGCCCGTCCTTGCACGTTCCCTTAGCTGCAGCCAGATGTAGTACGACAGTCCTGCAACAGCCACAATACGGAAGACGGAAAGGAAGATCTTACTGCCAATCTCCATGCCGAAGGCCATGCCGTTGTTCTCAATAAAAGTAATCTTGAACCAGCTGGCTATGTCGATGCTCTCGTGCAGGGTCATGTTGGTCTTCACCCATATCTTCAGCACCTGGTCGATGACAAGAATGGCAAAGACAATCAGCACAACCATCCATACCTGCTTCCGCATGTCCTGCTTCTGACTGTCCATATTACTTGCGGTTCATCTTTGACTCAACGCTGAGCGTAGCATGGGGAACAGCACGAAGACGCTCCTTGGGGATGAGCTGGCCAGTGATACGGTCAATGCCGTAGGTCTTGTTCTGTATGCGGACAAGAGCAGCTTCAAGTCCCTGAATGAACTTCTGCTGACGGGCTGCCATCTGGATAATCTCCTCCTTCGTCTGAGTGGCACTACCCTCCTCCAAAGCCTTGTAGGTAGGCGAGGTGTCATCCACATCGTTGGAGTCCTGATTCATTAATACGCGCATCATCTGGTCATAGTCGCGCTTGGCCAGAGCAAGTTTCTCTTCAATAATCTGACGGAACTCTTCCAGCTCCTCATCAGAATAACGTGTTTTTTCTGCCATAATAGTAATATTTGGTTATTTGTTTTCTTTTTCTATAAGGATATTTATCTTGAAATCGTCAAACTCCACCTCCTGACCGTCGTTGGCTTTCAGTTCGATGGAATCAGCCAAAACCTGTGTCTTGATGTAGTCTCCGAAGTGTTCAACAGCCTGGCAGACCTCTGCCTGGGGAGTCATGGTAATCTTGACACGGTCAGTAATCTCCAGTCCGCTCTCCTTGCGGATGTTCTGCACGCGGTTAATAATCTCACGGGCCATGCCTTCCTGACGAAGCTCGTCAGTCAGCTCCACCTCAAGGGCTACGGTCAGCGCACCCTCGTTGGAAACGAGCCATCCGGGGATGTCCTCGCTGATGATATCCACGTCGGCAGCCTCTACGGTCAGGTCGTTACCGTCCACGTTGATGGCAATGGTTCCGTTGGTTTCCAGCTCGGCTATCTGCTCCTGTGTCAAGGCATCCATCTGGGCGGCAACACCCTTCATGAGCTTGCCATACTTCTTTCCCATCGTCCTAAAGTTACACTTTACTTTCTTGACGAGAATGCCCTGTCCCTTAACGAATTTCAGTTCCTTGACGTTCACCTCGTTCATGATAAGTTCCATCACAGCCTCGATGTGGCGCTTCTGTTCCTCAGTAGCAGGAACCATGATGCTCTGCAGCGGCTGGCGCACCTTGATGTTCACCTTACGGCGCAAGGCAAGAACCATCGACGTAATCTTCTGGGCCATCTCCATGCGGGCCTCAAGGTCTGCATCAATCAGCGACTCATCGGCAACGGGGAAACTGTCCAGATGCACGCTGTCCTTCTCGCCGCCAAGGTCCTTGTACAACTGGTCGGCATAGAACGGCGCAAACGGAGCCAAGAGCTTGGCAACGGTCATCAGACAGGTGTAGAGTGTCTCATAGGCAGAGCGCTTGTCGTCGCTCATCTCCTTGCCCCAGAAGCGTTTACGGTTCAGACGAACGTACCAGTTGGAAAGGTCATCGTTGACAAAGGCGTCAATCAGTCGGCCGGCACGAGTCGGGTCGTAGTCCTCCAACTCTGCCGTCACCTTCTGTACCAGCGTGTTCAGGCTTGACAGTATCCAGCGGTCAATCTCCGGCTTCTCCTGGTCTGTAGCCTTAACGGAAGGCTCCCAGCCATCAACGTTGGCATAAAGTGCAAAGAAGCTATACGTATTATATAAGGTACCGAAGAACTTGCGGCGAATCTCATCCACGCCCTCGGGGTCGAACTTCAGGTTATCCCAAGGCTCCGAGTTGGTCATCATATAGAGGCGCACGGCATCGGAGCCGTATTTCTCAATCATTTCAAACGGACTGACCACGTTACCCACGTGCTTCGACATCTTGTTGCCCTTGGCATCGAGTACAAGTCCCGATGAAATCACGTTTTTGAAGGCTACGGAGTCGAATATCATCGTGGCAATGGCATGCAGCGTGAAGAACCAGCCACGCGTCTGATCAACGCCCTCGTTGATGAAGTCACAGGGGAAGGCGATGCCCTTGTCGATTAAATCGGCATTTTCAAACGGATAGTGGAACTGGGCGTAAGGCATGGAGCCAGAGTCGAACCAAACGTCAATGAGGTCGGTCTCACGCTTCATGGGCTTGCCCGTAGCACTTGCCAGCACGATATAATCCACATAAGGACGGTGCAGGTCAATCTTGTCGTAGTTCTCATGGCTCATGTCACCAGGCACGAAGCCCTTATCCTTCAGAGGATTCGACTTCATGAAGCCTGCCTCGACAGATTTCTCGATTTCATCGTAGAGCTCCTGAACGCTTCCGATGCAGATCTCCTCACCATCCTCACTACGCCAGATGGGCAGCGGCGTGCCCCAGAAGCGACTGCGTGAGAGGTTCCAGTCGTTCAGGTTGTCGAGCCAGTTGCCGAAACGGCCGGTACCTGTTGACTCCGGCTGCCAGTTGATGGTCTTGTTCAGCTCTGACATGCGCTCCTTGCAGGCTGACGACTTGATAAACCACGAATCCAACGGATAGTAGAGCACGGGCTTGTCGGTACGCCAGCAATGCGGATAGTTATGGACGTGCTTCTCAATCTTGAACACCTTGTTCTGCGCCTTCAGGTCCATGCAGATGGAGATGTCCAGCGTCTCGTCCTTGTCCGTAAGCGTCTCGTCGTAGGCATTCTTCACATAGCGTCCGGCAAACTTGTTCCACTCATCCACGTTGACATAGTCCTTGACGAAATCCTTGTCGAGGTCCTCAATGACAAAGTACTTTCCCTGGAGGTCAACAACAGGACGCTCGGCTCCCTTCTTGTCGATGAGCACGATGGGAACGATGCCGGCTTTCTTGGCAACGAAGGCATCGTCGGCACCGAAGTTAGGCGCGATATGTACGATACCTGCACCGTCTTCGGTAGTAACATAGTCACCGGGAATCACCTTGAAGGCATCGCCCATAGGCTTGATGGCAGGCATCAGCTGCTCGTATTCCATGCCCACGAGGTCCGTACCCGTGTATCGGCCTACGATGCGGTAGGGAATGAACTTCTCACCTTTTTTATATTCCGGCATTTCCCCTCCGTCGGTAATGTTGCCCTCGGCAGGCAGGTAGGCATTCAGACGGGCCTCTGCCAGAACCAATGTAACAGGGTCGGCGGTATAGGGATTGTAGGTCTGAACAGCCACGTAGTCAATCTTCGGGCCTACACAGAGTGCGGTATTGGCTGCCAAGGTCCAGGGAGTCGTGGTCCATGCTAGGAAGTAAGAAGTTCCCCACCCTGTCATCTCAGGCTTGGGGTTCTTCATCTTGAACATCGCCGTACAGGTGGTGTCCTTCACGTCACGGTAGCAGCCAGGCTGGTTCAGCTCGTGGCTGGAGAGTCCCGTTCCTGCTGCAGGAGAATACGGCTGAATGGTATAGCCCTTGTAGAGCAAGCCCTTCTGGTAGAACTGCTTGAGCAGCCACCACAAGGTCTCGATATACTTGTTGTCGTAGGTGATGTACGGATGGTCAAGGTCTACGAAGTATCCCATGCGCTCCGTCAAGTCACGCCATTCGGCGGTGTACATCATCACGTTCTCACGACACTTGCGGTTGTAGTCCTCTGTCGAGATATACTTTTCCGACTCCTTATTGTCGATATCGGCCTTGGTGATGCCCAACTCCTTTTCTACACCTAACTCTACGGGAAGTCCGTGGGTATCCCAGCCAGCCTTACGCTTCACCTGGTAGCCGCGCATGGTCTTGTAACGGTTGAACGTGTCCTTGATACTACGGGCCAGCACGTGGTGAATGCCAGGATGGCCGTTGGCAGAGGGAGGACCCTCGTAGAATACGAACTGCGGACATCCCTCGCGCTCCTCAACGGAACGCAAGAAAATGTTGTTCTCCTTCCACATCTCAAGGATGTCGTTGTTTACTTGCGTCAGATTCAAGCCGTTATGCTCAGCAAATCTCTTTGTCATTTCTGCTTTGTTTTTACTGATTTTACTATTAATCGTTATTACTATTTTTCCTTTTTACTTTGAAAGGTGCAAAGGTAAGCATTTTTTTTTATTCCACAAAATTTGGTAGTTAAAAATATTAATTGTATCTTTGCAAACGCAAAAAGAATAATTCTATTAACAAAACAAATCTTATATCTTAAGCCCTATGACTATCCTAATGATTGTTCAGCTGCTTGTCGTGCTTTTGGCACTTTACGTGGGTTCACGTTACGGCAGCCTTGCACTCGGTGCCATCTCTGGCATCGGTCTTGCTATCCTTGTGTTTGGCTTTGGACTCAAACCGGGTTCTCCGCCAACTGATGTGATTTACATCATTATTGCCGCCGTAACCTGTGCCGGAATCATGCAGGCCTCCGGTGGTATGGACTGGCTCATCCAGATTGCTGAGCGCATGCTGAGAAAACATCCTGACCGCATCACCTTCATGGCTCCGCTGTGTACCTTCTTCCTCACCGTGCTGGTGGGAACAGGTCATGTGGTCTATACGCTGATGCCCATTATCGTGGACATAGCCATCAAGAAAGGCATTCGTCCGGAGCGCCCCTGTGGTGTGGCAAGTATCGCCTCCCAGGTTGGTATTACGTGTTCTCCTATTGCTGCTGCTGTCGTGGCCTTCGTTACGATTTCCAATTCAAACGGCTTCGACATCACCATCCCCCGTGTGCTGATGGTTTCTATTCCTGCTTGTATCTGCGGACTCATGGCTGCTGCCGCCGCCAGCTATCGCAGGGGACTTGACCTTGACAAAGACCCTGTGTTCCAGGCAAAGATAAAGGACCCCGAACAGTTCAAATACATCTACGGAGACTCTACTACCACCCTTGACAAGCAGATACCTCAGTCAGCCAAGAATGCTGTATTCATCTTCCTTGCTGCACTCCTTATTATCGTTGTCTTTGCTGCATTCCCCGACCTGCTCCCAGAGTACAAGACCCTGAAAGCCGTTAAGGGAGCCGGTGATATTGCGTTGACCGGCGATGTTGCCATTACGGCCGATCAGCTGGCCAAGGCTGGCGTAGTTGTCAGCGGATATACGGAACACCACATGGTGGACCTGAAGATGAACCTTGTCATTCAGATTGTGATGATTGGTGCTGCTGCCCTGATGATCATCTTCTGTAAGGCAAAACCGAAGAAGGCCGTCAGCGGTCCGGTTTGGCAGAGCGGTATGGTGGCCGTCGTCGCCATCTATGGTATCGCCTGGTTGGCTGACACCTATTTCTCTAACTATCTGCCCGAGATTCAGGTGATGCTCGAAGAAGTTGTCAAGGAGTATCCTTGGTCTATCGCCATCGTGTTCTTCCTGGTTTCCGTGCTCATCAACTCTCAGGGAGCCGTCGTTGTGGCCATGCTACCCCTCGCCTACTCGCTTGACATTCCAGGATGGGTACTCTTAGGCGTACTGCCCAGCGTATATGGCTATTTCTTCATCCCGAACTACCCCTCGGATATCGCTACGGTCAACTTCGACAGAACGGGAACGACGGTCATCGGCAAGTACCTCTTGAACCACTCGTTCATGATGCCTGGACTGATTTGTGTGTTTACTTCAACCATCGTAGCCTATCTGTTGTCGATGCTGTTCAATTAAAAAAAACGAGAAAAAGTGAAGCGGTTTCAAAATTAATGTGTACCTTTGCACCCAATTATTTGAAAACCCAATAAGAAAATGAGCGAATCAGAGAGACATCACCACCACCATCATCACCACAAGAAGGATGGAGCTAGCATGTTCAGAGACAGGCAGCTGGCAATCATTGAGCGTAAGAAGGTCATTCAGAAATGGCTCATGTATATCATGACCGCTCTTGCCATCATTCTTTTTGTGATTATGGTGTTGGTTTATACGCTTTAAATCAGTTTCCGGGTACGTAACTTGTAACGTCCCTCTAACGTAACACGCATCAACCGTCGTACGGTCGGGTCTGGAGAAGTAAGGTAATGCGCCACCATACCCATCGTACGACGGAGATTTATTTCTACACACGGATGCAACAGGTTACGTTCCGTTTCTTCTCCCTTTACCACCATCATGTCAATGCCGAAAGGCCCCTTGTACCTACCTTTGTACATGGCCCCTGTCAGCACTTTTATTCTTTCTTGAACTTGCAGCAAAGTGTCTGTTGATACATAGCGGCTTATCATTTCCTGCTTTACTTCTTCATGGGCAAGAATATTACCCGTGTAGGCACCATTGACAGTATGGAATAACGAGAGACCGAGATAGCTCACGTTGCCCTGACCATCACTATAAAATTCCATGGCAAAATCCTTCACTTTCGGATAATACGGTTCTACCATTACCCCTCCTTGCGTGCGGATGATGTTCGTCATCCAACCACGTAGCGATGGCGTCAGCTCACCTTCCACAAAACGAATACCCCGTCCACTGGAACTCCAAGGTGCCTTCAATACCGTACAAGGATGAAGTTGCAACTTTTCCTCGATTTCATCGGCTGACGAGCAGCAGCAGGCTTCCCCCACGGTTCCCAAAACATCGGTTTCATCGAGTAGCATGGCTGCATGGCGGCGATGTGACAATTCACGGATAATCCCGATTCCATCGACAGTCGGCAAAAGCCCCTCATCCACCCCATAGCGAAGCAGTTGCGAACGCAGCACCAAATCCCAGCCCCACGGTTCAACTCCCGTTAGTGAGAGCTTTCGCAGGTCATGTTTCGTGACGAACTGGACATCCCTTCGTTCTTTCTTGGCAACGCCTATCAAACGATGGTATTTCCGCTGTGCCTCAGCCTGGTTCTCCACGAGTATGGCATCCCCGTCATCAGCCCATAGAGCCGGTATAAAACCTAAGTCAGCTCGGAGGGCTCTGCCGGCATGAGGAGCCGTAAAATTGGCTATGCCTGATGCTAGTGCCAGGTCGTGTTCTGGATTAAAAACATGTAACTTCATTGCTAAAAAATCGTAAATCAATCCTATTTCGCGGCAAAATTACTACTTTTTTTGATATTTTGCTATATAGACTTTGCAATTTAAGAGAAAAATTAGTATCTTTGCACACGTTTTAAAACAAATCATCGAAAAAGGAGATACATGGAAGCGTTCTTCAGGACACATCGTTATTTAATTGAGCACACAAATGCTCCGGTCCGCCGCACCCTGATGGATGAGGTTGACTGGAATGACCGCCTGATAGGCATCAAGGGTACCCGAGGTGTAGGAAAGACCACGTTCCTTTTGCAATATGCCAAGGAGAAGTTTGATGTCATGGACCGTAAGTGTCTTTACATCAACATGAACAACTTTTACTTCCAGGGACGTGGAATTGCCGACTTTGCCGGTGAGTTCTATCATCAGGGCGGACGCGTATTGCTCATTGACCAGGTGTTCAAGCAGCCGGACTGGAGCAAGGAGCTGCGCCGCTGCTACGATGAACACCCCGGACTGAAGATTGTCTTCACGGGCAGCAGCGTCATGCGTCTGAAGGACGAGAACCCTGAACTGAACGGCATTGTCAAGTCGTATAACCTGCGCGGTTTCTCCTTCCGCGAATTCATCAACCTACTGACGGGCAACCAGTTCCGTCCCTACACTCTGGAAGAGATACTCAGCGACCATGAGCATATTGTTAAGCAGATATTGCCGAAGGTATCGCCCAACCATTACTTCCAGGATTACATTCATCATGGCTTCTATCCCTTCTTCCAGGAGCACCGCAACTATAGTGAGAACCTGCTGAAGACCATGAACATGATGACGGAAGTGGATATCCTGCTCATCAAGCAGATTGAGCTGAAGTACCTGACGAAAATTAAGAAACTCTTCTATCAGTTGGCCGAACAAGGCCCCAAGGCACCTAACGTCAGCAAGTTGGCGCAGGAGATTGAGACGTCCAGGGCTACCGTCATGAACTACATCAAGTACCTGGCCGATGCACGTCTCATCAACATGATCTACCCCATCGGCGAGAGCTTCCCCAAGAAGCCCTCCAAGGTGATGCTCCACAACTCCAACCTGATGTATGCCATCTACCCCATACAGGTAGAGCAGCAAGACGCTATGGAGACCTTCTTTGTCAACTCTCTGTGGAAAGACCATCAGGTGAATCAAAGCGGCCGTGACAACTTCTACACCGTTGACGGCAAACTGAGGTTCCGTGTCTGCAACGCAGAGCTTCACAACCGGATGAAGGGCGGACAGGACATCATCTATGCCCGCTACAACACGGAAATAGGTAAAGGAAACCAAATACCCTTGTGGTTGCTGGGCTTCCTTTATTGAGATAAGACAAGAAACAGAGGTAACGCAAACGTTTTAGCATTATTTTACTGGTACAGTTTTGCTATTTGGGATTTTATCCGTACCTTTGCAGCACATTTATAATTATGTATATATAGAAAGCAAATATAACTTTTTAATTGTGTTCTAATTCAAATGGCTAAAGAAAAGAAATTTATCACCTGTGATGGTAACGAGGCTGCAGCTCACGTGAGTTACATGTTCTCGGAGGTAGCTGCTATCTACCCCATCACCCCGTCTTCGCCTATGGCGGAGCATGTTGACGAGTGGGCTGCCCGTGGTCGTAAGAACCTCTGGGGCCAGACCGTCAGTGTTCAGGAAAT
>JAILHP010000162.1 GCA_024695705.1 Prevotella sp.
AACGACGGGAAGTTATGAGGCAGCTTGCCCTGGTCGCGGCTACGCATCACCACGGGGGCAGCCTCCAGACCCACGTCCTTCAGCGATTGGATGAGCAGCATGTTGATATCGGCATTGCTGCCCGTACCCTGCTGGAGAACCTCCTTGGTGGGCTGGGGCCACAGGTCGTATTTGCCGTTCCACGTAACATGCTTCATCACCAGCTGATAGACGGCAACGGCACGCTCCTGCACGTCGGCAATGTCCTGGACATGGGCCTCCTGCAGTTCCTGATGCAATGGGCTGTGTGCGTTCAGTTGCAGGCTGAAGGGGTCCGAGCCGAGAATCAGCTCGTCAATCTGCTCCCATGTCTTGGCAAAGTCCATCTGCGACATGCCCGGCAGACGGTATGTATTCAGTTCGGCGGTGATGCCTGCACAGTAGTCCTTTACCGTCCAAACGTAGTCGTCCTTCGGTATTGCCTTCAGGTCGCGGCCTGTATAGATATAGTGGTTGGTGCCAATCGTCATCGGATTAGACAGGGGGTCGCTGACCAGCTTGAACTTCTGGGAACCTGCCGTACAGGTATGTGTCAGGCGCTGGATGCCGTGGTCCTCAATATTAAATATCAGGTAGGTGGGGATGTTCATGTCCAGCTTGGCAAAGGCCACGGGAATCTCACACTGGGCATACCAGTCGCGCAGCTGCCAGAATATCTGGCTGTGAATGTTGTACTCCACTTCTATCACCGTACCTTCCTTCACGTTGGGGACGGTGAACTCCACCTGACAATTATGTTCGTCCAATTTCTTTCTTACGATGTCACTTTTCTTCAAGGATGTCTTCACCACCTTACTGCCCTCCAAGTTGAAGGCAACGGCCTTGATGTCCTCGACAATGTCGTCGGCATCCGTACCAAAAAAATCTTCCGTCATCGACACCCCTTCTCCCTCGAAATAGGAATCAGAACTGCCGCCAGGCTTGGGAAGCGCCATAGCCGTAACTTTCGTACCGCCGATGCTGTTGATCGAGATGTACTGCTGATAAGGTATTACCACCTTGGCAAAGCGGGCACCTTCGGGTTTCAGCACCTTGATGCGGAACCTCTCCTTGTAATCCACCAGGAAGCTGCTTTGCTGAATGGTATAGGTCACATCCGTCAGCTTGCAGAGCACCACAGCCTCTGCCGAACTGTCGGCGGCATACACCGTCATCTTCATCTCCTCGTCTGTCGGTTTGCCGAATTTCATGTTCACCGCCTGTTGTGCAGTAGCATATAAGGGGAAGAAAGCTAAAAGGTAAAAAAGTAATTTTCTCATTTTCTTAATATCTCAATTATTCATTATCGCCTGCAAAGGTAAGGATTATTCCCAAAACCGCCAAACATTCTCCTCATTTTTCCTATTTAGAAGACATATCCCAGATTCACAAAGAAGTAAGGATTTTTCGTGCGGTTGCTATAGCCCACTGTGGCACCGAGGGGCCCGAACATCGTATCATAGAAATAGGCGCCCTGTACACCCAGCAGCGTGCGGTAGTCCAGAAGGTTCTTCAGCTTATTGGCATGCTGGGCACCTGCCACGCGGAACAGCACGTAGCTGCTGCTGCCAATGCGCTGCTGTGCCTGAAGCTGGACAGCCACGAACTGTCGGCCTATGTACTCCATATTTCCGATGCCGGCAAAGGGCATCTGCTGCTCAATATAGTGACCAAACCAGTCGCCGCCGATGGTATTGCTGAAGCCGGCGGGTAAAACTGAACCAAAGAGCAGTCGGCCATAGACCATAGGCTGGAGGGTGAAGCGGCTGCTGAAGGAGAACGACATGCGCCAGTCGGCACTGACATCACTCAGACCCATCGTCTTTCCCTGCTTGTTGCCCTCGGCATCAACAATATTGAGTTTGGCGAAGTCACTGGTCAGATATGCGTATTCAGCGTGAAAGCGGGAACCACGTGTTGGAAAATACCAGTTGTCCTCACTATTATAAGCCAGACGGGCACGGTAACTGAAGAAATGTTCGTTTTTGATGGGTCCCAGATGAACCGACTCCGAACCGAGTTTGTTGCGGTAGTGGAAGTAGTCCCAGCGCACGCCCATCTTCAGGTTGAAATGGCGCAGTTCGAAGTTGATGGGCAGGAACTCCGCCTGCAATTGGTTGTAACGGATGTTGTAGTCGAGGTCGCCGTTGGTATAGGTATCGACATCGTTTCTGCGGAACGTATAACTGAATGTAGGACGCGTAAAGCTGCGTGGGTGAACGGTAATCTCGCCGCGTGCCATCAGGCGCTTGCCAAGTCGCAGCGTGATGTCGGTATTGATGGGCAGCGCCGTCTTCAGCGGGATTTCGAGTCCCAGCTGCACGGCGGCAGACTCCTCCGTATCGTAGCGCACACCGGCATGGAGCTGCACCGACTTGCGAGGACCTGCCGAGAGAAGGACCCGCACGCCGTCACCCTCGGGCAGGGCACGGCACTCGGCGGTCTGGTAGAACAGGTCGATGCGCATCGATGTGGTAAGCTCCTGCATGAGCGTGGCATCAATATAATTGCCCTCTTCAGTCCCCGAGGGGTCTTTCAGATGAAACTTCTGACGCAGGAAACGCTCGTCCTGGGGCGTCATGTTTTCAAAGCGGTAACCCACGACGCGCTGACGCTCGGTCATCACGTTAGGACGAAGCGGATGATGGATGACCGGGCGGAACGATTCGTCAATGCCGATGCGCTGCTTCAAGGCGATAATCTCATCCCAGTGGCGCATGGCTTCTTCCTCACCATAACGCATCAGCGAGTCGATGGCTGCTGCAGAGAAGCTGGCGGTGGAGTAGCCGTGAGGATCCACGTTCATGTAGAGGTCGGTAATGGCTTTATTCTCGTCGTACTTGTTGATACAGTTCACATCGATGATCTGTCCGACGATGCTCATGGTGCCTCCGATGTCTTCAGACTTCTTCGGCTTACCGTTCAGCGTAATGCCAATAACAAGGTCAGCGCCCATCTGCCGAGCCACATCCACGGGGAAGTTGTTCTTCAGACCACCGTCAACAAGCACCATATCGCCGATTCTCACGGGTGAGAAGGCAGCAGGAATGGCCATCGAGGCACGCATGGCCTGCGGCAGTCTGCCGCTGTGGAACACCACCTCGCTGTTGTCCATGATGTTCGTGGCTACACAGGCAAAGGGAATGCGCAAGTCACGCGAGAAGTCCAGCGAGTCCGTGTAGCCCGTACAG
>JAILHP010000177.1 GCA_024695705.1 Prevotella sp.
CGGCGTAACCGCGAACAGGCACCCACAAAGATTGTTGGAGTGAAGTAGTGAGTGGTGATTCAGTTCCCGTACTTCTTTGCATCACGTTTGGCGATGAAATACTGGAAACGATAGACGAGGCAGGCCAGAATGAAATAGACAACAGCCTGCAACCAGAGAATCCAGTATTCGAACTGTACATCGTTGAGTGCTGCACCCATTGAATTCATACGGATGTAGCCCCTGATGCCAAACGTGCTGGGGAACAGCCACGAAACGCCCTGCCACATGCCCGGGATGTTGGACTGTGGCCATGAGACACCCGACATAAAGAGCAGCGGGATGCTGACAAAGACGATGAGCAGCATCACATTCTCACGATACTTCACCATGCACGACACCATCATGCCGAAGAATATACAGGCAATGATGTAAGGTATCATGAACATCAGCAAGGAGAACCATGTGGCCAGCTGTGGGAAGTGGAAGATTCTTGGAATACCAGCCACCAGCCATGTGCCCATGACGGCGTATACCATGAAGTAGCACATGAACTTACCCAGCACAATGGGGAAGGTACGTTCATAATGTGGTGCATTGACGGGAATGAGATGGCGGAACTTGTTTTCGTCGCGTGCCGTACCGGCCGACAGACCGATGCCCAGCACCAGCGTCTGCTGCAGGATAAGCATCAGCACAGCCGGCAATACCGATGAGCCATAGCCTCCCTGCGGATTGAACAGCGGTACGTCGTCGTAGTCGAGCGGACGGGCAGAAACCACCTCCTCGCGATGGGTATAATGACCGCCTAACCGGGTCGTTATCTGACTGCCCATCTCCATGGATACGGTCTGGGCGGTCTGGAAGATGGCCTTATAGGTCAGCATGAGGCTCATGTCGCAATAGACGCTGATGGTGCCTTGCTCCAGTCGCATCAGGTTGCTTTCGAAGTTGCTGGAAATATGATAGACGCCCTTCACCAGCTGACGGCTGACGAGTGACTTGGCCTCGTCAAGATCCTGGGCATGGTAGGCAATGCGCACATCGGGTGAAGCGTCGCACTTTCGCAGGAACTCGCGGGAAAGCTGAGAGTGCGAGTCATCAACGACGCAGACAGGCACCTCGTGCACGGCCTCGTTGTTGTATATCCACGAATATATCAGCGGATAGGCAATGGGCACCACAAGGAAGAACATGAACACACCCTCGTCCTTCAACACCTGTCGCATCTCCTTTCGCCAAATGAAACAGGCATCCTGCACTATCTGATATATGTTATGGAATATAGACATAGGTGAGCATTGCATTCTTAATCTTCTTAACAACCAGCCAAGGCAGCAGCATGAAGCCCGCTAAGGCAGCAAAGTGGAACCACGCCTCAATAAGCGGGTAACCGTTGAACACGCAAATCTGGTACATCATCCAATAATGGCGCAGTGGGAAGAGCCACGACATGGACTGCAGGGGAGCGTCCATGCCCATAATGGGGAAGGCGGAACCTGCCATCGAGATGCTGAGCACTGCCCACAACGAGCTGATACTCATCGACATGCGCAGTGAGGGCATCAGTCCGAAGGCAAAGATACCGAAACCCTGGGCAGACAGCACCTGCATCAAGCCCAGAAGTATCAGCATCCAGGGACCTCCGGGATGCGGGAAGTCCAGATGGTAGAACACGTAGTATTCGTAACCATAGACAATAGCCAGCCAAATAAGCGTCTGAGGCAAGAACTTACCTAACAACGCCACGGAAATCTTGTTGTCGGCCATCGCCAGCCACTTCTTCGAGGAGTCGAACTTTAGTTCCGTACCCAACGAATAGGTGGAGATAAGCATGATGAACAGCATGAGGATGCCGGGCACCATGACCGTTGTCAGATAGATGTTATAGCTGCTCCAGGGGTTGGCTATCTGGTGCAGGTCAACATGGATAGGCTGTAGCAGCGTCTGTATCTGACTGTCGGATAGTCCTTTTGCCTGCATGGTAGCTATGCCGACACCTGCCGAGCCAAGGGTCGATACGGTCTTCAGATCCTTCATCAGCATGGAACCGGCAGCCAATGTGGTGTAGGTATAATAATAGGAGATTTTCGGCTGGCGGGAAGCAAGCAGCTTTTCTGTTGTTCCCTTAGGAATATACAGAAAACCATATATCTCGTTGCGCTGTATGGCATGGCGAGCTTCTGAGTAGCTGGGATAACGCGCTACGACTTGCGACATCTGGAATCCTTCCAGTTTACGAGACAGGGCACGTGTCGTACTGGTGTTGTCCAAATCGACGATACCCACCGGCAGACGTGTAGGCAGACCGTCGTCCAGCATAGAGGTGAAGAAGAAAATCACCAGTATGGGAAACAACACCATGCAGAAGCGGTAGAGGTGATTATGACGCAGAATGTCCAACTCCCGCAGCGCAATGTGATATATCTGACTCAGATACTTCAATGCTTAATTGTCAATTATCAATTATCAATTCTTGATGATCAGCGACATTCCCGGACGCAAACCGTCGAACTTCTCCACGGGACGAGCCTTCACCTCAAAGGTCTTCAGGTCGTACTGGCCATTGGCCTTCGTGGCCTTCCAGACAGCGTAGGAGCCCTGGTCCTTGAGGAAATAGACCTTCATCTGAATCTCCTTGTCGAAGGCGGGGACAAAGGCTGTGATGGTAGAGCCGACAGCCATGCCGTTCAGCTGGTCCTCACGAACGTTGAACGTGCCCCAGAGATCGTCCATCATTGAGATGGTCATGATGGGGGAACCGGTGCCGACCAGCTCGCCTACCTTGGGGTAGATGCTGCTCACCTCACCGTCCATCTGGGCTATCTGCACCGTCTCGTGGATGTAGGAGTTCACCTCCTGCACGGCACCACGGGCACGGCTGACCTGAGCCTGGGCAGCCAGCTTGTCCTCACGGCGGGCTCCGTTGACGGCCATGTCGTACTGGCTCTTGGCAGCCTTCTCCTGAGCCTCCATCGCCTTGTAGCTGGCATAGACCTCGTCACGCTTCTGGGCACTGACGACACCTTCGTCGAACAATCGCTGGATGCGCTCGTACGACTTCTTGGCTATCTCCAGACCGGCCTGGGCCTGCTGCCAAAGCTGGAAGGCTCCCTGAATCTGTTCCTGACGGGCACCGTTCTGGGCCATCATCTCCATGGCGGCAGCGGCTCCCTCAGCACCCTGTGCCTGAGCCATCTTGGCACGTACCTCGGGGGCATCGAGTATGGCCAGTGTGTCGCCGGCCTTGACATAGTCTCCCTCCTTGACGCGCAGTTCGAGAATACGTCCCGGTACCTTGCTCGACACGCGGTATTCACTTACCTCTACCTGTCCTTGTATGAGTTCCGGGTCACGACCAAGGGCAAAGAAACCAATCAGTGCGACAATGACGACCACTGCTGCGAAGCCTGCTATTGCAAGCAGAATGTTGTTATGTTGCGTTTTTTCCTGTGACACCATAATTGTTTATGATTTACTTATTTATTTACGATTTACCTTATTTGTTGAAAATATTGCTCAATGCCCAAAGCTCAATGTTCCGATGGCTTTCTTCAGATGTACCTGACTGAGCTTGACGTCAATCTCGGCATCTATCCTCTGTGACTCGGCCTGCATCCAGGCTGTTTGAGCTTCCATGACCGTCGTGCTCTGCACCACACCCTCCTGGAAACCCAGGTTGGCCATGCGGAGGTTCTCGTCGGCACGCTTGGTGTTGGCACGCGCCATGTTCAGTTTCTTGAAGGCCTCGTTGACGCGGAACTGACTCTGGTTGATCTGCAGCTCCATCTTCTCACGGGCTTCGCTCATCTCCAGGGTGGCAATGGTGGTGGCACCCTTCGAGGCACGTACCTTATGGGCTACATCGCCCCAGTCCCAGACGGGGATGCGCACCAGGACACCGATGTTGAACATGCCGCCGAACTTCTTCTCAAAGCCGTTGAACACGTTGGGATTGCTAATGGAATAGCCTCCTGCCAGCGCTACCATGGGCAGGTTGCCTGCCTTCAGCAGCTTGGTGGCCTGACGGCTCAGGTCAACAGTGTTCTGCAGCATCCGCATTTCCGGACGGTTGTCGATGGCAGCCTCCACGTTGACAGGAATGGCCTGCTCTTCGGCGGTGATGTCCTGCATCTCCTCTTCCGGCAGCAGGATGGGCTCGTCGAGCGACAGGCCACACAGCTGGCAGAGGTACATCCTGGCCAATGTCAGACCGTCGGTCACCTGCGTTACCGTCATCTCGGCCTCGTTGACCTTCACATCGACGCTCAGGCCTTCGCTGCGGGTGGCAACGCCCTCCTCAATCATCTTGTTGACATCGGCATCCAGTTTCTGCACAAGCTTCAGATAGGCCTCGGCCAGCTCCTTCTTGTGACGGAGCGATACCACCGTCCAGTAGGCCTGGTCAACGGTGTAGAGCGTGGTCTGCAGCTGGAGGTCGGCGCTGTTGCGCATCATGTCCTCGCCGATGTCGGTCATGTTGTTAAGGGCTGTGATGGCTCCGCCCATATAGACCGGCTGGGTTACCATGACGGCGCCTGCCCACATGTTGCGGGTGTCGGTGCGCAGCGCATCGACAATGCCCTGGCCAGTACCGTTCAGCGATGTTGCCAGGCCTCCCAATGTGGGCTGGAGCATCTGTGTGATGCCCTCCGCAGTGATGCCAAAGCCCTGAAGCAGGGATGCCAGGTCGGTAGGCAGCGAGCTCAACGTATTTGTCACTCCCTGTGCCAGACCGGTTGCCATGTTGGTACCAAGGTTGCTCAGTTCCCCCTTCTGTTTGTCGTTGAGGATAGACACCTCACGGGTGGTGTGAACATACGTGCCAAACGCATTGACGTGAGGCAGGTACTTGGTGCGGGCAGCGCGGCGCAGGTGGGCTGCCACGTCCTGCTTGACAGCCGATACCTGCATCTGCTTGTTGTTTCTGAGGGCCATTGCCCGACAGGAATCGAGGGGCATCAGCCGTTGTGCCACTGCGTTGCTAAATGGTAGATGATAAAAAATCAATGATAAACCGATTATCATTAACCATCTGACATTTAACATTAAAATCTTATTCTTCATCGCACAATTATTTATCATTTCTCACTTCTCACTTGTCACTTAGTTAAACGTGAACGTCCGTGAACCAATCATGTTGCCGTCGGCAAAGATGCTGACGGTGTAGTTGCCGGCACCCAGGTACTCAGCCACGTTCCAATAGACCGTGATGGGAGTCTCCTCGCCGGTATATTCTATCACCTTCTTGATGGAATACTCAAGGGTGCGGTTCTCGTAGGTGATGGTGCCGCCGCCGTTCAGCGTCTCGCCAGTCGGAGTGTTGATGCGCACGTAGATGGTGCGCTGTCCGTTGGAGGCCGTGACGTTGCGGGCAATGTTGAAGCTGATGGCAATGTTCTTACAGTCCTTCATCTTCTTCACCTGCTTGCCGTTCTTCTTCAGCAGCGTCATGTTGATGTTGTTGGCATCGAGCTGGGCGGCCATGGCCACGCGCTCCGACAGGTTGTCGCGCTCCGTGTTCAGATCTTCTATGGTACGTGTGGCCTCGTCGTACTCACCCTGTATGCGGGTGTTCTCGGCTAGCAGCTCCTGGTTCTGGCGGTTGAGCGAGTCAATCTGCATGACGTAGTCACGCAATACGGCACGCACCGTGGCCAGTTCCTTCTTCAGACGGGCTATCTCACGGGCGTCATCGTCCTTCACCTGACGAAGCTCGGCCAGCAGCTGCTGGGTGCGCATCTGCTCCTGGGTCAGCTGGGCGATGATGGAGTCATTGCTGATCTGCTTCTTCATCTCGCTGTACTGCTGGGCAAACCGCTCATACTCGTTCTCCATCTCCTGCTTGTCAAGAGCTGCCAGTTCCTGCATGGCCTTGTTGGCCTCACGCTCCTGATAGTAGCTGTAGCCAAGATAGCCCAGCCCCACCAACAGCAGCAGGATAATCAGAACAAGAGGAATCCAAATGTACTTCTTCACCTTTTTACTTTTTTACCTTATATACCTTATTACTTTTTTCCTTGTAAAACGCTGCAAAGGTAGTTTTTTCCCATGAAACAGCAAAAAAAAATGTGCAAAATTTGGTATATAAAGAATAATATTGTATATTTGCAACGTTTATTAAGCAAGCTATGCCCATCTCTATGAAAAAACGGAATATTCTATATAGAGCATACGACTTGTATGTGGATGGCTTTCGCAACATGACGCTTGGCAAAACGTTGTGGGCTGTCATCCTTATTAAGCTGTTTATCATCTTTGCTGTACTGAAACTCTTCTTCTTCCCCGACTTCCTTTCCACCCATGCCGAGAAGGGCGGGGAGGCTGACTACGTAGCATCAAAGACGTTAAACATTAAAGATTAAACATTAAATTTCAGATATTATGCTACAAAACCTATTATTAAACATTGACGCAGGCACCATTGACTGGTCGAGAGCGCAGTTTGCACTGACGGCCATCTACCACTGGCTCTTCGTGCCGCTCACGCTGGGACTGGCACTCATCATGGGTATCGTAGAGACCATCTACTACCGTAAACGTAAGGATTCAACGTCTCCCGATGCTGATGACGACGTCGCCTTCTGGCGCAGGACGGCGAAATTCTGGCAGAAGCTCTTTGGCATCAACTTTGCCATGGGCGTGGCCACGGGTATCATCCTGGAGTTTGAGTTTGGTACCAACTGGTCCAACTATTCCTGGTTTGTGGGCGACATCTTCGGAGCACCGCTGGCCGTCGAGGGTATCATCGCCTTCTTCATGGAATCCACGTTTGTCGCCGTCATGTTCTTCGGCTGGAAGAAGGTGTCGGCAGGCTTCCACCTGGCTTCCACCTGGCTCACCGGACTGGGTGCCACCATCTCGGCCTGGTGGATTCTCGTGGCCAACGCCTGGATGCAGTG
>JAILHP010000082.1 GCA_024695705.1 Prevotella sp.
GCAAAAAACGAACTGATGACCACCCGGAACCCATAGCCGGCGATTGCCCATGCAGCATGCTCACGACTGGAGCCCGAGCCAAAGTTCCTGCCTGCTACGAGGATGCAGCCAGCGTATGTGGGGTTGTTGAGGACGAAATCCTCAACCATAGTGCCGTCGGCACGATAGCGCCAGTCACGGAACAGGTTGTCACCAAACCCCTCCTTATCCGTCGCCTTCAGGAAACGGGCAGGGATTATCTGATCGGTATCCACATTCTCAATCGGAAGTGGAACGCAGGTTGATGTGATGATATTGAATTTCTGTTTCATTCTTTGTACCCCCTAAGTTAGGGGGTTGGGGGTCTGAACAAGCGTTTATCAGACCGTAATTTAAATATTGTCTTTGGAGTCTGCGCCTGTTCAGACCCCCACCCCCCTGACTCAGGGGGCAAAGAAACTCCTCGGATCAGTTATGACTCCTGTTACAGCGGCAGCGGCAGCCACCAAGGGAGAGCAGAGAATGGTACGTGCACCAGGCCCCTGACGCCCCTCAAAGTTACGGTTGCTCGTCGAGAGACAGTACTTGCCGGCAGGTACCTTGTCGTCGTTCATGGCAAGACAGGCCGAGCAGCCCGGCTGGCGAATCTCGAAGCCGGCAGCTTCCAGTACCTTGTCGAGTCCCTCCTTACGTATCTGGGCATCAACTGCCCACGAGCCAGGCACCAGCCAAGCCACTACGCCGGCAGCTTTCTTCCGTCCCTTCACGATGGAGGCAAATGCACGGAAGTCCTCAATGCGGCCATTGGTGCATGCGCCGAGGAACACGTAGTCAATGGGGTGTCCCAGCAGTTTCTGACCGGCCTTAAATCCCATGTATTGAAGGGCACGGACCCACCCCCCATCCCCTCCCTGTGAGGGAGGGGTGCCATTACCTTGCACGCCCAGATGATCCGCCTTCGTGGTAACTTCTCCCCTCCCTGCAGGGAGGGGCCGGGGGGTGGGTCTGGAGGAGTCTGGTATATTCTCCGTAATCCCAATACCCATTCCCGGGTTTGTTCCGTAGGTGATACGCGGCTCAATATCCGCAGCATCAAACGTCAGTTCCTTATCAAACACCGCATCGTCATCGCTGCGTAGTGTGCGCCAGTAGGCTACCGCCTTGTCCCAGTCAGCACCCTTCGGAGCATATTCCCTACCCTTCAGATACTCAAAGGTCACGTCGTCGGGAGCCACCATGCCGCCACGCGCACCCATCTCTATGCTCAGGTTGCAGAGCGTCAGACGGCCTTCCATCGACAGGTTCCTGACCACCTCACCGGCATATTCCACAAAGTAGCCCGTAGCACCGCTGGTGGTCAGCTGAGCCATCAGGTAGAGCGCCAAGTCTTTCGCCGTCACACCCTTGCCGAGCTTTCCGTTGACGGTGATGCGCATCGACTTCGGCTTCTGCTGCAGGATGCACTGCGAGGCCAACACCATCTCCACCTCGCTCGTGCCGATGCCGAAGGCAACAGCCCCCATTGCACCATGCGTCGAGGTATGTGAGTCGCCGCAGACAACTGTCATGCCTGGCAGGCTCAGCCCCTTCTCCGGACCCACTACGTGGATGATGCCGTTGTCCTTCGACATCATGCCAAAGTGCGTCAGTCCGAACTCCGTACAATTCTGCGCCAGCGTATCAACCTGCTTCTTCGAAACAGGGTCGCTGATGGGTTTGTCTTGGTCGTGCGTCGGCGTATTGTGGTCAGGCATACAGAAAATCTGCTTCGGACGGAAACACTTCAAGCCCCGCTGCCTCATGCCGTCAAACGCCTGGGGTGACGTCACCTCGTGGCAGTACATACGGTCTATATACAGCTGCGTGGGGCCGTCATCCACCAGTTGCACCACATGTCTGTCCCATATCTTGGAAAACAGACTCTCCCCCGGCCCCTCCCTGTGAGGGAGGGGAGCAGTTACTCCAATATTCTCTTCATTACCGTATTTATTCATAATCCATTATTATTAAAATATTTATCTATTTGTTCAATAACCCATTCTGTATTATACAGGACTTCTTCATTAGTAAATCGAATAACATGGTATCCCATTTGTTCAAGCACTTGTTCCCGTTGAATGTCATCTTTTTTCTGAAGAGGTTCCGAGTGATACGCTCCGTCAACCTCAACTACCAGTCCATCTTGCCGGGAAACAAAATCCACAATATAGTCACCTATAACATGCTGGCGAAGAAATTTCACACCTAACGCATTATTTCGCAAATACTCCCATAACAACGCTTCTGCTTCTGTAGCATTGCGTCGGTTCTCTCTTGCAAATGTTTTCAGTAGTTTGTATCTATCCGGAGATGCTGTCTTATAACTCATGCTCGAACACTTTACTCCCCTCCATTCAGGGAGGGGCCGGGGGTGGGTCTGGTGGGTCTATTTAAACTTATTGATACAATCGATGTATGCCTCCACCGATGCCGTCACGATGTCCGTATCAGCACCGAAACCATAGTACATGCTGCCATTGTACTCCACCTGCATGTGAACCTTACCCACGTCGTCAGAGCCTTTCGAGATAGCCTGAATGGTAAACTCCTTCAGCGTCATCTGCTTCATGATGATCTTCTTCAGCGCCTTGATGGCAGCATCCACAGGACCATTACCCGAGGCAGCCGCCTCAAACTTCTGGTTCGAAATGTCAAGACCTATCGAGGCCACGCTCTTCACGCCCTTGCCCGTCGTAACCTGCAGGAAGTCGAGCTTCACGGCATGCTGTTCGGCCGTATCAGCACCCGCCAGCATCAGGATGTCGGCATCGCTCACCTCGCGACGGTCAGCCAGTTGCAGGAACTTCTGATAAACCTTGTCGAGCTTCTCCTCCGACAGTTCCACACCGTTCATGTGTAGTCTGTGCTTCAGAGCAGCACGTCCGCTACGGGCTGTCAGCACGATGCTGTTGTCATCGATGCCCACGTCCTTCGGATCCATAATCTCGTATGTATGCACATTCTTCAGCACGCCGTCCTGATGGATACCGCTGGAGTGCGCAAAGGCGTTACGTCCCACCACCGCCTTGTTCGGCTGCACGGGCATGTTCATCAGGCTCGATACCAGACGGCTCGTCGGATAGATTCGCGTGGTATTGATGTTCGTGTCGATGCCCAGACCCTTATGGCATTTCAGTATCATGGCTATCTCCTCCAACGACGTGTTGCCCGCACGCTCGCCAATGCCGTTGATGGTCACTTCCACCTGACGCGCTCCGGCCATCACACCATTCAGCGTGTTCGCCGTTGCCATGCCCAGGTCGTTGTGGCAATGCGTCGAGATAATGGCCTTGTCGATATTGGGCACATGCTCCTTCAGATACTTGATTTTCTCAAAGTACTCCTGCGGCAGACAGTAGCCCGTCGTGTCGGGAATATTCACCACCGTGGCACCAGCCTTGATGACGGCCTCCACCACACGGGCCAGATACTCGTTATCCGTACGTCCCGCATCCTCGCAGTAGAACTCCACGTCTTCCACGAACTTCTTGGCGTACCTCACCGCCTGAACACCCATCTCGAGAATCTCTTCGCGGTTACTGTTGAACTTATACTTGATGTGCTCGTCCGACGTACCGATACCCGTGTGAATACGCTTGTGCTTGGCATATTTCAAAGACTCGGCAGCCACGTCGATGTCGTGCTCCACAGCACGTGTCAGTGCACAAATCGTCGGCCACGTCACAGCCTTCGAAATTTCAATCACCGAGCTGAAATCGCCCGGACTCGACACCGGGAATCCTGCCTCAATCACATCGACGCCCAACTGCTCCAGCGCCTTTGCCACCTGAATCTTCTCTATGGTGTTCAACTGACAACCAGGCACCTGTTCGCCATCGCGAAGCGTCGTGTCGAAAATAAACAATCTGTC
>JAILHP010000179.1 GCA_024695705.1 Prevotella sp.
AGGGGAGCTTTGAGAAGCGCTCCGTCTGAATATTACGGGCCTTAATGACACGCTCACGGATGGCTGCTGACGGCTCGCCCGGCTGCATCTGACTGAGCTGCGCAAACGGCACCGCCTGTATCTCACAATGAATGTCAATACGATCCAGCAGCGGCCCGCTGATCCTGGAGAGGTAACGGCTAATCTGGCCAGGGGTGCAGACGCAGTGGTGCGTAGGGTCGCCGTAGTAGCCGCAGGGGCAGGGATTCATGGAGGCGATGAGCATAAAGGAACAGGGATACTCCACATTGTACTTGGCACGGCTGATGGTTATCTTGCGGTCCTCCAAGGGCTGACGCAGCACCTCCAACACGGAGCGTGACATTTCTGGCAGCTCATCCAGGAAGAGGACGCCATTATGGGCCAGACTGATTTCACCAGGCTGTGGGTTGTTGCCGCCACCTACGAGGGCGACCTGCGAGATGGTATGGTGGGGTGAACGGAAGGGACGCTGACTAATCAGACTGGTATCACGGCTCAGTTTGCCTGCTACGGAGTGTATCTGCGTGGTTTCAAGACTCTCAGCCAACGACAGCGGAGGCAGGATGGAAGGCAGACGCTTGGCCAACATGGACTTTCCCGAGCCTGGAGGGCCTATCATGATGAGGTTGTGACCACCAGCAGCGGCCACTTCCAGGGCACGTTTAACGCTTTCCTGTCCACGCACATCAGAGAAATCGAGTTCGAAATGGCTCTGCTGCTCGTAGAACTCCTTGCGGGTGTCGATGACGGTGGGCTGGGCAGTCATGCCATGATTGAAGAAATTGATGACGTCCATGATGCTCTCCATGCCATAGACGTCGAGCTGGTTGACGATGGCAGCCTCGCGGATGTTCTGTTGGGGAACAATGAGCCCCTTGAACTTCTCCTTACGGGCTTGGATAGCAATGGGCAGGGCACCTCGAATGGGCAGCAGTTTGCCGTCGAGCCCCAGCTCACCCATCAGCATGTACTGACTGAGGTTATCTGCTGCCACCTCGTTGTTGGCCGCAAGAATGGCAATGGCCAGCGGCAGATCGTAACCGGAGCCTTCTTTTTTGATGTCGGCAGGTGAGAGGTTAGCAGTGATGTCCATGTTGGGCATTTTGAGCCCGTTGTTCAGGAGTGCAGCCCTGATGCGGTCATAACTCTCCTTGACGGCAGTATCTGCCAGTCCTGTCAGATGGAACTGTACTCCACGTGACAAACTGACCTCGCAGGTAACGGAAGTCACCTCCAGTCCATTAACAGCAGCACAAAATGTCTTTACCAGCATGTTTTTCTTCGTTTTAGGTTTTTATATAAAAGTAGGTGCCGCGAGCGGCCATTGAAGCCCGCTTTACGTCATTCTTGCCTTGCAAGTGCCGCGAGCGGCCATTGAAGCCCGCTTTACGTCATTCTTGCCTTGCAAGTGCCGCGAGCGGGACTCGAACCCGCACAGCCATTCCTGGCCAAGGGATTTTAAGTCCCTCGTGTCTACCATTCCACCATCGCGGCCGGTGTTGTGGGTTGCAAAGGTAATTAAAAGTTAGGAGTTAGGAGTTAGGAGTTAGGTGTTTTTTTCGCGTACCGTCAGTTATTTAACGTTTTTTTACTATCAACGGTTATGCACGAGCAGGTAGCCAAGCGGGCCGGTGGTAGTGGCTACGTATTGCGTGAGGTTGACGTCGCCCTCCTCACCGTCCTGTATTACGCCCCGATTGTTCATGTCGTAATGCTTGCCGCAGCTGCTGCAGGTGGCGATGCCGCTGGACGACATACTCAGACGGAACTTCGGATTGGTGTAAGACTGGTGTTTCCGATAGCAGTTGGGACACTGCAGGTCATAGGCGGCAAAGCCTCCGTTAGGGGTGTCGTTCAGCGTCTGGTAGCCCACGATGATACCGTTGTTGATACCAATGACGTAGTTGGTACGCTGTTCGTAGGCTGTCTCCTTCTGCTGGGAGGAAAGCCCCTGGTTATTCGCGAAAACAATGTAGTTGACGCCCCCGCTGAACGACTGGCTGATCTGGCAGAACACGCCCCTAGAGTCAGGATTCATGGCAGTGGCCAGCGTCTCATCGAGGAACGTGGCATTCTGGAAGGCAAAGTAACACGGTTCGCTGCTGTACTCGCTCTCGCCGGTGCAGGAGATTAGAGTGAAGAGTGGAATGAGAAGAAATACCTTTCTCATTATTGTTTTAATGTTCATATATTTGCTTAATATAAGTAGGGTAACCTCTCTCTCCTTCCTCCTGAGGAGGGGGCTGTTTTCTTCCTTAGGGAGGGGCTAAGGGTTATTTTAGCAGGTTCTCCTCCGCTTCCTTCACTTTCTCGAAGGCAAAACCTTCGAGCACGCTGTGCATCAGAGATGCAATATGGTCGTTACACAGGTTGCCGATGCTGCCCTCGTGGGTATGACGGATGTTCTTGTCAGGCACGAAGTTGCCTGCCTGAATGTCCAGTCCAACCTTCTTGTAGGCATCGCGGAAGGGCATGCCGTCAGTAGCCAGACGGTTGACCTCCTCGACCGAGAAGATGGGGTCGTACATGGAGTTGTCAAGAATCTGCTCGTTGACTTCTATCTTATTAATAATGTACGCGCACATAGAGAGACAGTCTTTCAGCTCGTCGAAGGCCGGCAGGAACACCTCCTTGATAATCTGCAGGTCACGGAAGTAACCCACGGGCAGGTTGTTCATGATGAGTGTCACCTGCTGGGGCAGGGCCTGCAGCTTGTTCGACTTGGCACGTATCAGTTCGAAGACATCGGGATTCTTCTTATGGGGCATGATGCTGGAGCCTGTGGTACACTCCTTGGGCAGACGGACGAATCCGAAGTTCTGCGAGTTGAACAGGCAGGCATCGAAGGCCAGCTTGGCCAGTGTACCGGCGATGGAGGCAATGGCGAAGCCCACGTTGCGCTCCGTCTTTCCGCGTCCCATCTGGGCGTACACCACGTTGTAGTTCATGGTGTCGAAGCCCAACAGGTCGGTGGTCATCTGACGCTTCAGGGGGAAGCTGGAACCATAGCCTGCGGCAGAGCCAAGGGGGTTGCGGTTGGTCATCTTGTACGCCGCCTGCAGGAAGAGCATGTCATCACAAAGCGACTCGGCATAGGCGCCAAACCAGAGTCCAAAGGAGCTGGGCATGGCAATCTGCAGATGCGTATAACCAGGCATGAGCACGTCCTTATATTGGTTACTCTTGGCAATAAGCTCGTCGAAGAGCGTCTTCACCTGCTGGGCAATGTCTATGAGCTGCTGTCGCGTAAACAGCTTCAGATCGACCAGCACCTGGTCGTTGCGTGAGCGTCCGGCATGTATCTTCTTGCCCATGTCACCCAGACGGCGTGTCAGCATCAGCTCCACCTGTGAGTGGACATCCTCAATGCCGTCCTCAATCACAAACTCGCCACGCTCGGCCATCGCATAGATGTTCTTCAGCTCGGCTAGCAACTGACGGAGCTCGTCGCTTTCCAGCATACCGATGCTTTCCAGCATGGTGATATGAGCCATAGAGCCCAGTACGTCATACTTAGCCAAATAGAGATCCATCTCCCTGTCACGTCCGACGGTAAACCGCTCTATCTCCTTGTTAATCTCGAAGTCTTTTTCCCAAAGTTTCATCACTCATAAGGTATCTGTGCCAGTGCGTCAGCTATTTTCTCAACGCCATCCTGCAGCGGTCCACTCACCATGCCTTTCAGCATGAACGGGATGTCGGCTTTCAGCGTCAGCTTCATCTTGCTGGTCGTCTCTGTGACGGGTAGCACCTGAATCCACAGGTTGAAGGGCAGTGGCGACTGGGCGGTTTCAAACTTAATACACTTAGGCTCCTCACGGTCGCAGATGCGTAACGTGATGAGTCCTACGGGATCAACGTTGAGGGAGACAGAATCCCTGTCGAACGAAAAATCCTTCACTTTATCCTCAGGTACGCGATCGCGTACCTTCTCCAGATTCGACAGGTCGCTCAGGTTCCGATACACGGCAGCCTGAGGATAGGGAATCTGCTTAATGCTACTTTCGAACTTTGACATAATTTATTTCCTCCACTCTATTGGATTCTTTCTCCACTCCTTCAGCACCTCAATCTCTTCGGGTTTGATGTAGCCGGTTTCGGCTGCCTGTTCCAGTACGGCATTGTAGTCGCTCAGCGTCACCAGTTTGACGCCAGCCTCGCGGAATGCCTCCTCGGCCACAGGGAAGCCATAGGTGAACGAGGCCACCATGCCAATCACCTCTACGCCATATTCACGCAGGGCTGCCACCGCCTTCAGGCTGCTGCCACCTGTTGATATCAGGTCTTCCACCACCACGACCTTGATGCCTTTCGGCAGTTCACCCTCTACCTGGTTACCCATTCCGTGGTCTTTTGGTTTTGGACGCACATAGACGTAGGGAAGACCAAGCTCGTCGGCCACCAGCGCACCCTGTGCGATTGCTCCCGTAGCTACGCCAGCCACTGCCTCGGCCTCAGGAAAGTGTTCCTGTATGGCGTGGCAGAGCTCAAGCTTCACGAATCCTCGCACGTCAGCAAACGACAGCGTTTTCCTGTTGTCCGTATAGATAGGCGACTTCCAGCCCGAGGCCCATGTAAAGGGCTCCTGTGGTTGCAGCTTAATGGCTTTGATGTCCATCAGTTTCTGCGCTAACTGTTTCTTGATAGTGTCCATAATCATCACTTTTGTCTTTTTTCCGTGTGCAAAAGTACAAATAATTGTGCGTCGAACAAAATATTTAGGAAAAAATCGCTTTAACGATAGACAATTAACTATGGGTAAAGCCTAGGGTGAGGACGCTGAAACGTATCTGGTGTTGCTTGGGGTGCAGGGCAGAAGCGCAGGCAATGATAGTGGCTCCAGACGTTGTCACATCGTCAACCAGCAGCACATGTTTGCCGCTCAATGACGCAGGATTGGGAGCCTGAAACTGCTGTTCCACGTTCTTCAGACGCTCCCAGCGGTCCAGGTGAGTCTGGCTTTCGCTGAAGTGCAGTCGCGTGACGGCGTCTGTCAAGACCGTGATGCTTGTTTCCTGACTGATGCCACGGGCTATCATCTCACTCTGGTTATAGCCTCGCTGACGCCGGCGTTCCTTTGCCAAGGGAATGGGGATGATGATGTCGATGCCCTCGAAGAAGTTGTCGGCAGCAAACTCACGTGCTGCCGCCTGGCCCATCACGATGCCGATGTCGGGTTGGTCGTGGTATTTCAGGTCATAGATAATCTGGCTGGTCTTGGTGTTGGGGGCATAATAGAACCATGCGGCAGCACGCTCAATGGGCATGAGCCCCCAGAACAGCTGTGCCATCATGTTCTCGTAGGGGTTCTGCTGGAAGTGGGTGCGCGGCAGCTCGTCGTTACACCCCTGACAGATGTACTCCTCATCTATCTCCAGCCGTTTGCCACACATCACGCAGCTTCGCGGTGCTATCAAGTCAAGCAGTTCCCTAATCATCATCTTCGCTATCTATGCATTGGCGAATGATGTCGTACGTAAAGCCGCGTCCCACAGCAAAGCGCAGCAGCTTCTGAGTGACCATTGAGTTTTTAGCATTAAGCCTTGACCTTTGTGCTTTCAGTTCCTTTTCCTTCTTCTTCAGCAGGGGACGCAGGATGTTGAGGTATTCCTCGTCGCT
>JAILHP010000202.1 GCA_024695705.1 Prevotella sp.
GCCCGGACGGAAGTCGTGTGAGAAATGATCCAGGATATAGTGGTCGCCCTTGGCATAGCGGAAGTTGACATCGCTCATCTGAATGCCCAGAGACCCTTCAATGTTTTTCTTTCCGGATGATTCTTCCACATCCAGCTGCTCCAACTCTTCCAGTCGGTCGATGCTGGCCGATGTATGGATGAGCTGTGGCACCATGTTAAGCAGTCCGAGTATAGGGCTCTGTATCTGTCCAACCAGCTGCAGGAAGGACGTCATGACGCCAAAGGTGATGATTCCGTCGCGCAGCTGCAAGCCGCCCCATACGAAAGCCAACAGGTAGCCCAAGCCGAAACTGCACGCCAGCAGGGAACGGGCAATGAGGGTGAAGCGTGTGCGCCGCTTGATTTTCCCCTTCAGGTCCTGCTGCATGTCGTCGAGCTTTCCTGTTACCCATTCGCCGCTTTCCAAAGAACGGAGTACAGCATTATGCTCCATACCTTCCTGGACGAACATCTGAATGCTGGCGTCCTGTTCGCGAATGTCACGAGTCATGTCGCGTAGCTTGCGTGCTATGAACTTACCCAAGGACACCAGTATTGGAGTCAACAGGAGTAGCGCCCAGGCCAGCGTAGTGTCCATAGAGCGCATGAGCAGGAAGGCGCCAATAAGCTGTACAGAGGTGATGACGAACTGGGGCAGCAACGACGTGCAGGCATCGCTGACGGTGCTGACGTCTTTCTCCAGCCGTGAGGTAATGTCGCCAGAATGCAACTCGTCTTCAAACATCCGACGCTGGAAGAGGTGACTGAAGATGCGCAGACGTATGTCGTTGGTCTGCCTGACGTTAGCGCTGATGCTCATGTAGTAGTAGAGCTGACGAAGAACAATACCGCCCAACACGGTTGAGACAAGCAGAAGAACCATCTGGAAGATGTCTTCGAGGGTTCCCTTCATAACCGTCTCGTCAATGAAACGCTTGCACAGCCACACCATCAGCAGACCCAGGCCGACTTGCCCGATGCCTGCCAAGATGCGCACTACGGTGTTCAGCCGTATGCCACGCATGTTGCGCCATAACCAGACGATATACCTCATTTAGTTGAGCGTTGACTTAGTCTTCAACGATGCCTACCTTCTGCCATTCACCGATGATGCGCTCGACATCAGCAAGTGCTTGGTCGGCAGTTACTTCGTATTCCTCCAACAGGGCATCGGCCAACTGCTGGGATGTGAAGTCGCCCAACTCGCCTGCTTTCTTCCACAAATAAGCTGCCGACTCGTTGAGACTGATGAGTTTACCGAAGTTGACAGTTTCGAGGCCTTCGCCTACGATGACGTTCTCGCCGCACACAGTGCGCAGCACAAATCCTTTCTTCTGTTTCATATCATTTTCAATATTGTTCTTCTATATACGGCCAGAATCCATCGGCGTACTGGGCGCAGCATGTTCCAGAGTTTCCAGCTGAGGCTGTCGTTGGGCAAAGAACGCTTCTTGCCGTTGGCGGCTACCACATTGATGGCTTTGCCTACAATGTCTTCCTGTCGGCAATGCTCAAAGCCTCGGATGTTGCCGTCGCCCATCAGCGTGATGTCTCCGTCGGCGCTGATGCTGATGACGCGGTGTACTACGTAGTGGGTGCCGTCCACCCAAGCCAAAATAACATCGCCCACCTGTGCCTTAGGGGGCGGAATGAGCTCTACGCTTTCCTTTCCGCCAATGATGAACGGCAGCATGCTATTGCCTTTGACGGGCAGCACCACGTTGCGGCCTTCCTTGATGAGGTCGGCTACTGCTGCGATGGCATCGTTGTTGGGGACGGTCTTGATCATTGGATGAGGGATTACGGATGAGGGGTGACGGTTTCACAACAGAGTCGGGCAGCAGCCTCGTCGGGCAGGCACTCCAAGTGGAAGATAGGCGTGTGCTGTGCCAGCCAGTTTTCTGTTTCATGGAGTCCTTCGGCTATCCTGCTGTCCCAGCGCTTGCCGGAGATGGAAGGCACAACGGCCGCGTATGCTCTGAGTTTCTCCAGACGTTCTATGCGGTTATAGGGTGCCTGACTGAGCAGCACGATGGCTCCCACCGGTACTTCTACATTACGGTAGCAAGGCGTTTTTCCGCTCCAGGGTGAGCCATATACGTGGGCCGTTCCGTCAGGCAGTACTCTTACTACGGGATTGTCGTCGTTCATCAGTTCAGTACCCTCAATGTATTTGAGCCACAGGCTAGAGTGCGTGCTCTTACCTGTACCGCTCTTGCCGAGGAACATATAGCCGTACCCATCGTAGCTGACGACACTCGAATGGAACAGGGCAGTCATCCGGGTAGCAGTAGAGAGGGCGTACATCACCATCAGGGCGTTGTCGAGCCCGAACTGCTGAGGTGCCCTCATGGCGACGCTGGCCTTGCGGTAATCCGCTTCAGCAATCAGGGTGGCCACATGACGACCCTGCAGGAGGAACTTGAAGCAGGGAAGCCCCGCTTCTACTGTGCCTGCCATGATTTCAGAACCGTCGTCGTCCTGATGAATTTCCTGCAGAAAATCAATGGCCTTGAGCGTCGGCTTCACATAAAGCGTGAAAACAGGCTCAGCATCAGCAGCCTCTATCAGAAAGGGCTTGTAGTGGTCGAGCCAAAGGGATACATCGTCCGCTGTCTCGTTGACAACGGCGAACATGTGTCCGGCTACCTTATAATAATATGTCTTTTCCATTTTGGCTGCAAAGGTACGAATAAAAAATGAAGAATGAAGAATGAAGAATGAAGAATGAAGCGCCGAAACGATAAAAAACGTTAAATCGACATCGGCGGCAGCAAATTCTTCATTCTTCATTCTTCATTCTTCATTAAATGTAGTACCTTTGCACCCGTTCAGAGGAATGAGGGGCTCCGAGAGAGCTCCTCATTCTTATTTAATTACAGATGTGATATGATAGAGAAGAACGTAGTAAAGACATTAGTTGAAGAGTGGTTGCAAGGCAACGAGTATTTCCTTGTGGATGTGATTGAAACCGCCGATGACCGCATTGTTGTGGAAATCGACCATGCTGACGGCGTGTGGATTGAAGACTGTGCCGACCTGAGCCGTTTCCTGCAGGAACGACTGGGCGAGGAACTTGACAATTATGAGCTTGAGGTGGGTTCGGCCGGTATCGGCCAGCCATTCAAGGTGGCTCAGCAATACGTCAATCATATTGGCAAGACCGTTGAGGTGCTGACCAATGACGGCAAGAAGATTCAGGGTGTCCTGACCAAGGTGGAGGGTGAATTGTTTACGGTCACCGTCCAGGAGAAGCAGCACCTGGAAGGCAAGAAGCGTCCCGTGATGGTTGACGTGGAGAAAGAATATAATATGAACGAAGTGAAGTCTGTGAAGTATTTGCTGGCGTTCAAATAAAAGAGGAATATAAATCAAAAAATAAAATATTATGGCAGTAAAAAGTGCGAAAGGTCCCTCCATGATAGAGACCTTTCAGGAATTTAAGGAAACCAAGAACATCGACCGTACAACGCTGGTGAGTGTGCTGGAAGAAAGCTTCCGCAATGTCATCGCCAAGATGTTCGGCTCAGACGAGAACTTCGATGTAATCGTAAACCCTGACAAGGGTGACTTTGAAATCTATCGCAACCGCATTGTGGTGGCCGATGGTGAAGTGGAAGATGAGAACAAGCAGATTTCTCTGAGTGAGGCCCAGAAGATTGAGCCTGACTACGAGATTGGTGAGGAAGTGAGTGAAGAGGTGGAGTTTCAGAAGTTTGGCCGTCGCGCTATCCTGAACCTGCGTCAGACGCTGGCTTCAAAGATTCTGGAGCTGGAGCACGACTCACTCTACCAGAAGTATAAGGACAAGGTGGGAACCATTGTCTCTGGCGAGGTCTATCAGATGTGGAAGCGCGAGACGCTGCTCATTGACGACGAGGGTAACGAGCTGCACCTGCCGAAGCAGGAGCAGATTCCCAACGACAACTACCACAAGGGTGAAACCGTACGCGCCATCGTGAAGGAAGTGCAGAACGAGAACAACAACCCGCGCATCATCCTGAGCCGTACCAGTCCCATCTTCCTGGAGCGTCTGCTGGAAGCTGAGGTTCCTGAAATCAATGACGGACTCATCACCATCAAGCGCATTGCCCGTATGCCTGGTGAGCGTGCCAAGGTAGCCGTCGAGAGCTATGACGAGCGCATCGACCCTGTAGGAGCCTGCGTGGGTGTCAAGGGTAGCCGTGTGCATGGCATCGTTCGTGAGTTGTGTAACGAGAACATTGACGTCATCAACTTCTCCAATAACGTGCAACTGTTTATCCAGCGTGCGCTGAGTCCTGCCAAGGTTACGGAAATCAAGCTGAATCCAGAAGAACACAAGGCAGAGGTATATCTGCAGCCCGAGGAGGTGTCGCTGGCCATTGGTCGTAGCGGTATGAACATCAAACTGGCCTCCATGCTGACAGAATACACCATCGACGTATTCCGTGTACTCAACGAGAACGAGGAAGACGAGGACATCTACCTGGATGAGTTTGCCGACGAGATTGACCAGTGGATCATCGACTCTATCAAGGCCATCGGTCTCGATACGGCGAAGGCGGTGCTGAATGCTCCGCGTGAGATGCTGATTGAGAAGGCAGACCTGGAAGAGGAAACCGTTGACCACGTGCTGGAGGTGCTGAAGGCAGAGTTTGAATAAATATTAAAGGAGGGATAAAAAAGAATGAGTATCAGATTAAATAAAGTATTATCAGAACTTAACATTGGACTTCAGACGGCCATTGACTTCCTGAAGAAGAAAAGCCTTGGCGAAATCGAAGACGATGCCAAGCTCTCGACCAAGATTTCCGATGAACAGTATCAGGCCCTAGTGGTCGAGTTCAAAGGCGATCAGGCTGTGAAGCATGAGGCAGAGAAGATTTTTACCAAGAAAGCCAAGGAGAAGAAACAGGAGAAGGCAGATAAGAAGACCATTAAGGCTGAGGACTTGTTGGAGCATCGCCCACAGTTCAAGCCATTGGGCAAGATTGACCTGGAAGCCCTGAGTGGAAAGGGTACTGCAAAGACCAAAGAGCCTGAAACAGTAGTCAAGGAGCCCGTGGCAGCAAAGCCTGAGCCTGAAAAGCCGAAGGCCGAAGAGCCTGTTGCCAAGCCCGAAAAGGAAGAGGTTGCTGTTCTTATTCAGAAAGAAGAGGAGGTCGAGGTAGAACCCGTCTCCAACGAAACGCCCGAGCCTGTGGAGGAACCCGAAGTCTCAGAAGAGAGGCCGGAAGTGTCGAGCGGTCCTGAAATCTATACACTGAAGAGTGAAGCCAAGATGGCTCCTAAAGTTAACGTGTTGGGTAAGATAGACCTTTCGAGTATTAACCAGAGTACACGTCCCAAGAAGAAGACCAAGGAGGAACGGCGCAAGGAACGTGAGGAGAAGGCTGCCCAGCAACAGGGTGAGCGTAAGAAGCGTGAACGCATCCGCAGTGGTAAGGAACGTGTGGATATTGAGGCTGCAGGTAACCAGCAAAGTGGTGGCGGCAATAACCGGAAGAACAAGAACAACGGTCAACAGTCAACGGATAACAGACAACAGAACCAAGGCGGCAAGAAGAATAAGAAAAATCGTCCCATACAGAAACCGTTGGAAGTTGATGAGGAGGCTGTTGCACGCCAGGTGAAGGAGACGCTGGCCCGTCTGACGTCGAAGAACCAGAACAAGAAGGGTGCCAAGTATCGTCGTGAGAAGCGCGATGCCGTCCAGGAACGCCTGAACGAGGAGATGGCCGAGCAGGCAGCAGAGAGCAAGGTGCTCAAGCTGACCGAGTTTGTGACCGTCAGCGAACTGGCTACGATGATGAACGTGCCCGTCACGAAGGTTATCGGTACCTGTATGGCCATCGGTATCATGGTGAGCATTAACCAGCGTCTGGACGCTGAGACCATCAACATCGTGGCCGACGAATTCGGGTTCTCCACCGAGTATGTCAGCGCCGAGGTTCAGAACGCCATTCAGGAAGAGGAGGACGACGAGAACGATCTCGTCAGCCGTGCTCCCATCGTCACCGTCATGGGTCATGTCGATCATGGTAAGACATCGCTCCTTGACTATATCCGCAACACCAACGTGATTGCAGGTGAGGCTGGTGGTATTACCCAGCACATCGGTGCCTACAACGTGAAGCTGAAGGACGGCCGAAGGATAACGTTCCTCGACACTCCTGGTCACGAGGCTTTTACCGCTATGCGTGCCCGTGGTACGCAAGTGACGGATATTGCCATCATCATCATCGCTGCCGACGACAGCGTCATGCCCACCACAAAGGAGGCCATCGCTCATGCCCAGGCTGCCAATGTGCCGATGGTGTTTGCCATCAACAAGATAGACAAGCCGGGTGCCAACCCCGACAAGATACGTGAGGACCTGGCACAGATGAACCTGCTCGTTGAGGAGTGGGGCGGTAAGTACCAGTGTCAGGAAATCTCGGCCAAGAAGGGTATGGGCGTCGATGAGCTGCTCGAGAAGGTACTGCTTGAGGCAGAGCTGCTCGACCTGAAGGCCAACCCCAACCGCAAGGCTACCGGCTCTATAATTGAGTCTTCGCTTGACAAGGGACGTGGTTATGTCTCCACCGTTCTCGTCAGCAACGGTACGCTGAAGATTGGCGACGTGGTGATAGCCGGAACGGCTCACGGACGCATCAAGGCTATGTTCAATGAGCGTAACCAGCGCATTCAGGAGGCCAAGCCTGCCGAGCCCGCCATCATCTTAGGACTGAACGGAGCACCGACTGCCGGTGACTCGTTCCACGTAATGGACACGGAGCAGGAAGCCCGTGAGATTGCCAACAAGCGTGAGCAACTGCAGCGTGAGCAGGGTCTGCGTACCCAGAAGACGCTCGGCCTCGACGACATCTCACACCGTATTGCATTGGGTGAGTTCCATGAGCTCAACATTGTTGTCAAGGGTGACACCGACGGTTCTATCGAGGCACTCTCCGACTCGTTCCTCAAACTCTCTACCGAGAAGGTGCAGGTGAACGTCATTGCCAAAGCCGTGGGTCAGATCAGCGAGAACGACGTCATGCTGGCATCGGCTTCCGATGCTGTCATCGTCGGCTTCCAGGTTCGTCCCAGCGCCGATGCCCGCAAGCTCGCCGAGCGCAATGGTGTGGAAATCAACACCTACTCTGTCATCTACGATGCCATTGACGATATCCGCTCCGCAATGGAGGGTATGCTTGACAAGGTCATCAAGGAGCAGGTAACCGCCGAGGTTGAGGTTCGTGAGGTCTATAAGATTTCGAAGGTGGGTACCGTTGCCGGTGCTATGGTCATCGAGGGTAAGGTACACCGTAGCGACAAGGCCCGTCTCGTTCGCGACGGTATTGTCATCCACACGGGTGCCATCAATGCCCTGAAGCGCTACAAGGACGACGTGAAGGAGGTGGCTACCAACTTCGAGTGTGGTATCTCGCTCGTCAACTTCAACGACATCCAAGTAGGCGACATCATCGAGACCTTCATGGAAATCGAGGTAGAACAGAAATTGTAAGAATAGATTACGGATTAGGGATTACGGATTAAGGGATTACGGATTACCGGGATGAAGAGGAAAAAGTTACGTCCCTTCGGCAAAAGGCTGGCTCGTAGCATCATGTGGACTCAGTTCATTGTGATGGGGTTGGCCTCTGTTCTTGTTTTTTTTGAAATCAAGAACACGATATTGATGGAAGAATATGACCTGTACAGGAGCTATCTGAAGATTTCTCATCAGGAAATATCGAAGGTTACCTCAGAGGTCAGCTTGGGCATGATGAATCATGTGGCAGAGATAGAAGATCGCTTGGGAGAACCCGAACGGTTGTCTGCTATCATGACCGATATCGTCTCCCGGAATCCCCATATCCATAGCTGTGGTATCAGTTTCGTTTCCGACTACTATCCCAGGAAAGGGCATTGGTATTGCCCTTATACCGTCAGGAAAGAAGACGGACAGATAGAAGAACAGTTCATCGGTGATGCCGATTATGACTACCTGAATGCCGAATGGTTTACAGAGGCATTGAAGGCAGACAGCGGCTATTGGTCCAAGCCTTTCTTTGATTCGACGGACTCTGTTACGGCGTTGGTGTCTTATCTGATTCCCATTCGTGACAAACGCAATAAGACGGTTGCTGTTCTTGGTGCAGACATGTCGCTCGAATGGCTTAGCAAGAGACTGATTTCACCACGCCTCTGGGCTGATTCTATCGATATTCATTTTGATGAACGTGCTTCTGATGATGAAATAGTAGTTGACGACAAGGGAGAGGTAAATACGTTGATACAAAACCGTAAATGGCGATTTATCACGTTGGATTTCGTCATTGACGGTGATGGTACGTTTCTTGCCAGTCCCAATAAGGATAGGATTGTCAATCAAAACTATTTCAAATGTGCTGAGGCTACACCTGATACCATTGACGACTACGTGGGTCGTATGATGGTGGCAGGTAAGCAAGGAACATATCGGGATAAGGATGATGACCCCTGTTCTTTCGACTATTTCGAGATGTCTCCGTTTTCCGTCTATTTGTTCTTTGAACCGATAGAAGGCACCAACTGGTCGGTTGGCCTTGTGGTTCCTGCTGTAATGATTGATGGAATGGCGATACTCGTGGGAGTAGTCTTGCTTTTTTTTATTGGCCTTGCCTTGCTGATTGTACGTCTTGTCGGATGGCTATTAATCGGGCGTGCCACTAAGCCCCTGAAACATTTGGCAACGTCTGCCAAAGAGGTGGCGAGGGGAAACTTCAGTGCGCCATTGCCTGAGATTAAACACAACGACGAGATTCATCTGTTGCGTGACTCGTTTGAAGACATGCAGCATTCACTCACCAAGTATATTGAGGAACTGAAGGACACGACGGCCTCGAAGGCAGCCATTGATAATGAGCTCCGCGTTGCCCACGACATCCAGATGGGTATGCTGCCAAAGGTGTTCCCGCCCTATCCTGAGCGTGATGACATCGATATCTTTGGACAACTGACCCCAGCCAAGGACGTGGGAGGCGACCTCTTCGACTTCTATCTTCGTGATAACCAACTCTTCTTCTGTGTGGGTGATGTATCAGGAAAGGGCGTGCCAGCCTCACTCGTTATGGCTGTTACGCGTTCGCTCTTCCGCAATATCTCTGCCCATACCACGGCTCCTAATCAAATTATTTCCACCCTTAATACATCATTAATTGGAGGTAACGAGACAAACATGTTTGTTACCTGTTTCGTCGGAGTTCTTGATCTTTCCGACGGCCGCCTGAGGTATTCCAATGCTGGTCATAATTTACCATTGCTTATTGGTCAAGGTGTGGGACAACTGCCTTGTGACCCCAATGTGCCACTGGGAGTTATTGATGATTGGGAGTTTACGGTACAGGAGATAGACATTGCTCCGAAGACCACTATTTTCCTTTATACAGACGGCCTTAATGAGGCGGAGAACATGCAACATGCCCAGTTCGACATCAAGCGTGTTCTCACACTGTCGGAAAAGTTGCTGGCAGAAGGAAAGAATGATCCTCAGACCATTATTAATCAGATGATTGAGGCAGTCCATGAATTTGTCGGTGGGGCAGAACAGAGTGACGATTTGACGATGCTTGCCATCAAATATAACTCAACGAATGGAAGAGAAGGATAAGCTTTTATCAGTACAACCTACCGAGCAAGGCTCAGATAACGACTTTGTGCGTCGTGTAGCTGAGCAGAAATACGAATTCGGATTTTCAACGGACGTAGATACCGAGGTGATTGAGAAGGGACTGAACGAGCAAGTCGTTCGACTCATCTCTACCAAAAAGGGTGAGCCTGAGTGGATGCTGGACTTCCGCTTGCGGGCTTTTCGCTACTGGCAGGAGCAGCAGGAGCCGACATGGGGACATGTTCACGTGCCACCTATCGACTATCAGGCCATCAGCTACTATGCCGATCCTACGGTGAAGAAACCTAAGGGTGACGGCACCATCGACCCTGAACTGGAAAAGACCTTCGACAAACTCGGCATCCCCCTCGAGGAACGTCTGGCGCTGAGTGGCAATACAGCTGTCGATGCCATCATGGATTCCGTCTCCGTCAAGACCACCTTCAAGGAGAAGCTCCGCGAAAAGGGTGTCATCTTCTGCTCTATCGGCGAAGCCATCAAGGAACACGGTGAGTTGGTACGTCAGTACCTCGGAACGGTGGTCCCCTATCGCGACAATTTCTTCGCTGCCCTTAACTCGGCGGTATTCTCCGACGGCTCGTTCGTCTATATACCCAAGGGGGTGCGCTGTCCCATGGAGCTCAGCAGCTATTTCCGCATCAATGCCCGTAACACAGGACAGTTCGAGCGTACACTCATCGTGGCCGACGACGACTCCTACGTCAGCTATCTCGAGGGCTGCACGGCTCCTATGCGTGACGAGAACCAGCTGCATGCTGCCATTGTGGAGATTATCGTCAAGGATCGTGCCGAAGTAAAGTACTCCACCGTACAGAACTGGTATCCTGGTGACGAGCAGGGCAAGGGTGGCGTGCTGAACCTTGTCACCAAACGCGGTTTGCTGGCAGGTGTTGACTCCAAACTCTCCTGGACACAGGTGGAGACGGGCTCTGCCATCACGTGGAAATACCCCTCGTGCATACTTAAAGGCGATAACAGTACTGCCGAGTTCTACAGCGTGGCAGTCACCAACAATTATCAGGAGGCAGATACGGGCACGAAGATGATTCACATTGGCAAGAACACCAAATCGACCATCATCTCGAAAGGCATCTCGGCCGGACACTCGCAGAATTCCTACCGGGGACTGGTGCGTGCTACATCAAGTGCCGAGAATGCCCGTAACTACTCTTCATGCGACTCCCTGCTCTTAGGCTCTGAGTGTGGTGCCCATACGTTCCCATACATGGACGTACACAACCCCACAGCCGTCTTCGAGCATGAGGCAACCACCTCGAAGATTTCAGAAGACCAGCTATTTTACTGTAACCAGCGTGGCATTCCCACGGAGCAGGCCGTCGGACTCATTGTCAACGGCTATGCCAAGGAGGTGTTGCAGAAACTTCCTATGGAGTTTGCGGTAGAGGCTCAGAAACTTTTATCAGTATCATTAGAAGGAACTGTAGGTTAATAGAATATGTTAGAAGTTAAGAACTTACATGCCAGAATTGGCGAAAAGGAAATACTGAAGGGCATCAATCTTGTCATCAAAGACGGTGAGACGCATGCCATCATGGGTCCCAACGGCTCGGGTAAGTCAACACTCAGTGCCGTGCTCGTAGGTAATCCGCTCTACGAGGTAACTGAGGGCGAGGCCTTCTTCAACGGCAAGAACCTGCTGGAGATGAAGCCCGAGGACCGTGCCCACGAGGGACTGTTCCTGTCGTTTCAATATCCTGTGGAGATTCCTGGGGTGTCGATGACGAACTTCATGAAAGCAGCCATCAACGAGAAACGTAAGGCACAGGGACTGGAGCCAATGAACGCGGCGGAGTTCCTGAAACTGATGCGTGAGAAGCGTAAGATTGTGGAGCTCGACTCAAAGTTGGCCAACCGCAGCGTGAACGAAGGCTTCAGCGGTGGTGAGAAGAAGCGTAACGAAATCTTCCAGATGGCCATGCTGGAACCCAAGCTGAGCATTCTGGACGAGACGGACTCTGGTTTGGATGTGGATGCGATGCGTATCGTAGCTGAAGGCGTGAACAAGTTACAAACGCCCGAGACTTCGTGCATCGTCATTACCCACTACGACCGTCTTCTGGAGATGATTCAACCGCAGTTCGTTCATGTCTTGTACAAAGGACGTATCGTCAAGACGGGTGGCCCTGAGCTGGCCAAGGAGATACAGGAGCATGGCTACGACTGGATTAAGGAAGAAATCGGTGAAGAGTAATTAGCATCGGACTTTACGGACTGAGACGGACATGAATAGTGAAAAGCAATATATTGACTTGTATCAGCAGTGTCGCGAGATGATTTGCGGGCACAGCAGCGACGCGATGAATGTCGTTCGCGACGAGGCTTTTGCCCGTTTCGCGTCTGCCGGTTTCCCCAGCCAAAAGGTCGAGCGTTACAAATATACCGACATGCAGGCGCTCTTCGCTCCCAACTACGGACTGAACCTGAACCGTCTGCAGATTCCTGTCGATCCCTACAACGCGTTCCGTTGCGACGTACCCAACCTCTCAACGAGCCTCTACTTCGTGGTGAACGACATGTTCTACCACGACGAGAAGCCCAAGGGACATCTGCCTGAGGGCGTCATTGTTGGTTCGCTGAAGGACTTTGCCACCAGTGAGTATTACAACCGCCTGGCAGGTAAAGCCAATGATGCTGCTACCGACCTCAATACCATGTTGGCACAGGATGGACTCTACGTCTATGTGCCCAAGAACGTGAAGGTGGAGCGCGCCATTCAGGTGATTAACATCCTGAAGGCTCCCACCCAATGGGGAAAGGCGGGGGAAGAGGCTCTCATGGTCAACCGTCGCGTACTCATCATTTTGGAGGAGGGAGCAGAAATAAAGATGCTATTCTGCGACCATGCAGCTGACGACCGCAACTTCTTATCTACACAGGTCATCGAGGCTTACGTAGGCGAGAATGCGTCGCTCGACCTCTACTGTCTGGAGGAGACGCATGCCAAGAACGTTCGCGTCAGCAATGTCTATATTGACCAGCAGGCTAACAGCCGCGTCAACCACAACATCATCACCCTGCATAATGGCATCACGCGCAACAAACTCGACCTCACGTTCAGCGGCGAGGGTGCCGAGTGTCAGTGTTACGGTTGCGTCATTGCCGATAAGAAACAGCATGTGGATAACAACACGCTCATTACCCATAAGGTACCGTGCTGCAGCTCGAACGAACTCTATAAGTACGTGCTCGACGACCAGTCAACAGGAGCTTTCGCTGGCCGCATCTTAGTAGAACACGGGGCCCAGAAGACAACTTCACAGATGACGAACCAAAACCTGACTGCCACCCGCGAGGCCCGTATGTACACCCAGCCGATGCTCGAGATTTATGCCGACGACGTGAAGTGTGCCCACGGCTCAACGGTAGGCCAATTGAATGATGCTGCCCTCTTCTACATGCGTCAGCGCGGCATCTCCATCGATGAGGCCAAACTCTTGCTGCAGAACGCCTTCATCAACGAAGTCATCGACCACATGCAGCTTGCTCCCCTCCGCGACCGCCTCCACTATTTGGTTGAGAAGCGCTTCCGCGGCGAACTCAACAAATGTACCGGCTGCAAGCTTTGCAAATAACATCAAGAGAGGAGACCTACACGAGTCTCCTTTTATTTTTTTCATTTTACTTGCAATATTCTGAAAACGGCAGTCGTATATATAAGTAGATAAGTCTTAAAAACAGAATGACTGAGATAGACATAAACCTGATACGGCGACTGCGGGAACAAAGTCCAAAGGCTCAAAGGCTGGTACTCGAACGCTACGGCAACGAGGTCTTCGCCCAAGTAGCGAGGATGTTGCCCTCGACGGAGGATACTGAGGAAGTGTATCAGGATGTGTTTGTAAAGGTGTTCAAAAACATCAAGATGTACGATGAAGGTAAGTCAGCGCTCAGGACATGGATATCGCGCATAGCCTACAACGAGTCCATCACGTGGCTGCGGCACAAACGCCAGTCGGTGATCTATTTCGAGGACCGCGAAGGCAGGATTGAGGAATTGTCGGATGCAGAGGTAGAAGAAACGTTCGGCCGTCCAAACAGCGATATGGTACAGCTGATACGTGCTGCCCTGAAGCACTTGCCACCAGAGGAACGAGCCATCATTACGATGTTCTACTATGAAGAGCTAAGTCTGAAAGAGATAGCCTACGTTACGGAGTCACTGCCGACGACTATTGCCTCAAAACTTAGCCGGACAAGAAAGAAAATATGTAAAATCATCAAAATGTTGCAATCATGACAGAGGAGAATCTAAACGCACTACGGCAAACGGATGCGAACCTTCGCAAGGCTCTTATGCTGGACGAGGCGGAGCGTCCTCAGTTTCCTGCCGACCTCAACGAGCGACTGATGCAGCGTGTGATCAACGAGGAGAAGAAATCGCGACGCATCGTCTGGCCATGGATAGCTGCTGCTTGTGTAGCAGGCGTGGTGATGATGTGGCTGGTTCCGCCAAAGTTTACGAATGAGCAAGGGCAGAGTCAGGAAAGTGTGAGCTATGCCGAGAGTGAGCAGATTCGACCAAAGGTCAAGGACACTCCAAAGGATGTTGTCGCAGAGAACACTATCATCGAACCACCTGCTCCCTCTCCGACAAAGAATGGGCGGATTAAAACCACCGTCGTGAAACACCACACTGCTCTCCTGGCGCAAGAAACTCCCGTAGAAGAAACTCCTGTAGCAACAGCAACTTCTGCACTCCCCAACATCACCGAAGCCGAAGAGGACTTGGCTACTATCGAAATTACAAAGCCTCAGGAAAAGATGGTAACGCTGACTGAGCGCGACATCCCTATTACCCGTCCGGAAAACCTGCAACTTACCCCCGAGGAGATTGCCCTCCTGAAGAAACAGGCTAACGAGGCCTACCTGAAGTGGGCGCAGCAGGAACTCGATATCGCAAAATATACTTTAGAACAAATAGCCCAGAAGTAATTATTTAATCACGAAAGAAACGAATAACTTTAAACAAAACGCCATATGAAACGAATAATGATTATGTTGCTCATTGCTTGCAGCGCCTTTAACACCATTAGTGCAGATCCAACGGCTCCCCCCAAGAAGCCCGAGACCGTCATTGCCACGCTGAACGCCATCATCTATAAGTTTGGCCTGAACGAAGGCCAGGTGTATTCCACCAACCGAGACCCTAACACGGGTATCATTGAGTCAAGCATGAAGATTGTGCCTTTCCGTTGCCTGGCAATCTCAGATCAAAACGACTTTACGCAGCAGACTATAGCCCTGAAAAACGACGAATTACTGACTGAGGTGGCTCGCAACTTCCCGAAGGATGAGCCTCTGTCGTATCAGTTCCTGCATATCCAGCCAGGTAGTAATGAGCAATTCCAACTGAAGGTCATTACCAACAATGGTATGAGTCAAAGCACGCAGCGTATTCGCACCAATAAGGAACAGGAGATGTGGCTTATGTGTTGCAAGAACCCCGAGAATCCCCAGCTGCGCGATGCCTATGCTATTACGTGGGAGTTGTCAGCCGACAAGAGATATATCGAGGGTTCTGTCTATATGATTACCTCGTTGCGCCCCGATATGTACGAGAAGAGCATGGTCAGCAACACGTTCCGTATTGACGGTCGAGTGGGCAGTGATTTGAGCGATTCCCTCTACGTGGTCTATATGGCCGATACTGCTGAAGAACTCAATGCCGTTGCCGATGACGCTTTCGTGGCTACGATGCCTGTGGTGAACAGGCGCTTCAACTTCAGTGTCGAAATTGACAAGCCCAAGGTCGGTCGTATCCGTACTGTGATGCCCGATGGCTCGCTTTGCGAATTGTGGACCAACCTCGACTTTGTGCCTGGCGAAACCTATCGTATCACGACACATAATGGCTGGTACGAAGAAGACCGCGACTACGAGAACCGTGTGGGGCGCTACTCTGGCCATAGCTTGCTGAACGATTTGCAAAGACGTGGCGTTGACGACAGGTCGGTTGAGGTTGCAATAGATACAATTCCCGAGGATTTCTGGCTTGTCGAAACAGCTCAGCGTTGGCCACAGACACTTCCCCAACACCAGCAGGCACAGCTTCAACTGAAGGCAGAACTGGTGGAGATGGACATTGAAAACATTAAGGCCAAATACAAAACGATTGATGAGATCCTGAGTGGCTTCAGAAGCCGTGAGAGAATCATGTTGCTTTTTAATCAGATTCTCAAACAGAACAAAGAGCTTGACAAGAAATATCAGGAAGTCATTAAACTCGCAAAGAAGCTGAACTGTCCTGCCGAGGAAATGCCCAATCTTTACAAGGAAATCCTGCAGTTCTATACCGAGCAGAACAGAGCTCTGAACGAACTCTACAAAGATTCTATCACCAATGGCAATACCATCCGCAAGCTCCACGAGTACGTCACCAAGCAAATGGAAAAATACATCAACGAGATGACGAAGGCTATTCAGTAAGCAGACAGATAATCCATCCCCCCAAGAAAAGTGCCGATTTATTTTCGTTATAGCCGAGAATTCATTACCTTTGCAGTCAGAATACCGGTTTGTGATGTTCCTGATAGACGAACGTAGGCCGGTTTTTACTGACGATATTAATTCGAAGACTATGTACGATATTAATAAGGTACGGGAGGATTTCCCGATATTGGCCCGTGAGGTGTACGGAAAGCCTTTAGTGTATCTGGATAATGCGGCTACGACGCAGAAACCGCTGTGTGTGCTTGATGCGATGCGCGATGAGTACCTGAACGTGAATGCAAACGTGCATCGCGGGGTACACTATCTATCACAGCAGGCGACTGACCTGCATGAGGCAGCCCGTGAGAAGGTACGTGGTTTTATTAACGCCGAAAAGACAGAGGAAATTGTCTTTACCCGTGGTACCACAGAGGCAGTTAACCTTTTGGCAAGCACGTTTTGCGAAAGTCAGATGCAGGCGGGCGACGAGGTGCTGGTAACCGATATGGAGCATCATTCGAACATCGTCCCTTGGCAGTTGCAGGCGATGAAACGTGGCATCGTGGTCAGGCACCTGCCCATTACCGATGACGGCCGTCTTGTCTGTTGCGATGGAATCGCAGCATACTTGACGGAGCGTACCAAACTGGTGAGCATGACTCATGTCAGTAACGTGCTTGGAACAATTAATCCAGTTACCGACGTTATCCGCATAGCCCATGAGCACGGAATACCTGTCATGGTAGATGGAGCACAAAGTGCGCCGCACATGAAGATTGACGTGCAGGACATGGATTGTGACTTCTATGCCTTCAGCGGCCATAAGATGTATGGACCAACGGGCATTGGCGTGCTCTATGGCAAGGAGACTTGGCTGGAGAAACTTCCACCGTATCAGGGCGGAGGAGAGATGATTGACAAGGTAACATGGGAACAAACCACCTTCGAACGACTGCCCTTTAAGTTTGAGGCCGGCACGCCTGATTATATAGCGACACATGGCCTTGCCACCGCTATTGACTATCTTGGTTCCGTTGGCCTTGACCGTGTCGAGGCTCATGAGCACGAGCTCACCCGCTATTGCATGGAGCAACTGCAAACCATTGACGGGTTGACTATTTATGGACCTGCCGAGAACCATGATGCGGTCGTTTCGTTTAATGTAGGCCATATCCATCATTTGGATATGGGCACGCTCCTTGACCGCTTGGGCATTGCCGTACGTACTGGTCATCACTGTGCTCAGCCCTTGATGGACCGCCTTGGGGTTAAGGGTACCGTGAGAGCTTCCTTTGCTCTCTACAATACCAAGGAAGAAGTTGATGCCCTTGTAGCTGGCATCCGCCGTGTCAGTCAGATGTTTTAGACCCACCCCTAGCCCCTTCCTGAAGGGAGGGGAGAGAATACCACAAAACCTATTAATATGAAGAAAGAAAAGCCAATGTCTGAAGAAACTTCCTCCCTCACTCACAGGGAGGGGAAGGGGGTGGGGCTGCTCTCTCACTATTATGAAGGAAAAATAGAGGCCGGCTGCGATGAGGCAGGCCGTGGCTGCCTGGCAGGTAGTGTCTATGCTGCTGCGGTGATTCTTCCTGAGGATTATCAGAATGAGTTGTTGAATGACTCAAAACAACTGACGGAACGTCGTCGCTACCAGTTACGTGACATCATCCAGCGTGACGCAGTGGCTTGGGCTGTGGGTGTTGTGACTCCTGAAGAGATAGACCATATCAATATTCTTAATGCTTCCATTCTTGCCATGCATCGTGCCCTTGACCAGCTTTGCGTACGTCCGGAAGCTATCATCGTTGATGGCAACCGTTTCAAACCCTACTCCTCACCCCTTAGCCCTCATCCTTCCCCCATCCCTCATACCACGATAGTCAAAGGTGACGGGAAATACCTCTCCATTGCTGCGGCCTCCATTCTTGCCAAGACCTATCGTGATGACTATATGAACCAACTGGCAGAGGAATTCCCGCAGTACGATTGGCGCTCCAATAAAGGTTACCCCACGAAAAAACATCGTGAGGCCATAAAAGAATATGGCCTCACGCCTTATCATCGCAAGAGTTTCAATCTCTTAGGCGATGGACAACTGAGTTTTGACTTCTGATACCTATTGGTGCAGTCGTTTCAGCTCCACATTCGGCTTGAGTGCGTTAGTGGTTGGCTCGGAGTATTCTGCGAGTTTCAAAGGTGCTGTTACTGCAATGTCACGACTGCTATTGCCAACGGCAATGGTGTAGTCGCCAGCCTCCAGCCACCAACGGCTACCGGCTTCATCAAATGAAGCGAGTAAACGCACGGGGATGTCAATGGTGAGAGTCTGGCTTTCACCAGGCTTCAGTTCACGGGTCTTGGCAAAGCCTTTCAGTTCCTGCATGGGTTTTTCCAGTTGGCCCTTTGGCGCCCGCAGATAAACCTGAGCCACCTCCTTGCCACTGACGCTACCCGTGTTCTTGACGGTTACGGTTACCTGTACTTTCTCCTTGTTTAATTGCTTCACTTTTAAATTAGTGAAAGCGAAGGTGGTATAGCTCAGACCGAACCCAAACGGATAAGCCACTTCCTTCTGGAATGTGTCGAAGTAGCGGTAGCCCACGTAGATGTCCTCCTCATGGTTGGTGTAGTCGTAGTTGGGCAGACTGTTGTGACGACGGTCCTTGAAAGAGTAGAAGTCCATGGTTCCGGGAAAGTTGGCCGTCGATGCGTGATCAGTGGCTGCGATGGGCCATGTCATGGTGAGTTTGCCGCTGGGGTTCACCTTTCCTGTCAGGATGTCTGCTATGGAGTTTCCGCCCTCCATGCCGGGTTGCCATGCGCACAGAATGGCATCGGGGTAGTTGCTCCATGATGCCGTCTCAATAACCGATCCGCTGTTGATAATCACGATGACGGGTTTGCCTGCAGCATGGAAAGCATTGCATACGTCGGTAATCAGTGCGCGCTCCTCGGGAACGAGGTTGAACTCCGTATCAATGTCGCGGTCAACGCCCTCGCCAGCCTGTCGGCCAATGGTGATGATAGCTGCGTCGGCATTCTTCACCTCCTTTTCGATGCAGATGGGGCTGATGCTTATCTCCGGGTATTTCTGCTGTCCGAACATCTCTTGCTGGTACCATTTTGCGGGATGACGTTCTGCCTGAAACTTTGCCTGTGCGAATGTGATGTATTTCTGATAGATGTCAGTCAGGGTCTCCGACGAACTGATACCTACATTCTTCATACCCTCCAGCATATCGACGACGTATGGCGGATGCACACAACCTGAGCCCGTGCCGCCGGAAAGGAAGTCATAGCTCTTTTCACCAAAGAGGGCAACGGTCTTGATGCACTGGTCTTTCCAAGGCAATGTGCCGTTGTTCTTCAGCAGGACGATGCCTTCGCCAGCCGACTGTCGGGTGATGGCGGCATGAGCCGTGAAGTCGGGCTTGTTCGTGGCAGGATACTTGTGGAAGCTTGGCGTCTTGACGATGTACTCCAGCATGCGGCGTACGTTACGGTCAACGTCGGCAATGCTGAGTGTTCCGTTCTTCACACCGGCAACAATCTCGTCAGCCTGTGCCTGCTGACCAGGTTCCAAGAGGTCGTTGCCAGCATGCACCTCGCTGACTGTAGTCAGTCCCTTGCGAATGCCAATCCAGTCGGTCATCACGATGCCCTTAAAGCCCCAGTCGTCACGCAGGATGCTGGTCAGCAAGTCGTAATTGCCCATGGAGTACAGACCGTTAATCTGGTTGTAGGAGGCCATAATGGTCCAAGGGTTGCTCTCACGTACGGCAATTTCGAAACCGCGCAAGTAGAGTTCGCGGGCAGCCCTTTGGCTGACGTGCTCGTCAACGCTGGTGCGGTCAGTCTCCTGTGAGTTCACGGCAAAGTGCTTGGCACTGACGCCTGCTCCCTGGCTCTGTACACCGTTGATGTAGGCAGCGGCAATCCATCCTGTCAGCAGCGGGTCCTCGCTGTAGTACTCGAAGTTACGTCCGCATAGCGGGTTACGGTGCAGGTTCATGCCGGGACCGAGGATGACGTCGCATCGGTACTCCTTGGTCTCGTTGCCAATGGCCTGGCCCACTTGGTTGACCAGGTCGGTGTTCCATGTAGAGGCCAGACAGGTGCCAATGGGGAAGGCTGTGGCATAGAATGTCTGGTCAGTTCCTTTACGGATGGGGTCGATGCGTACGCCGGCAGGTCCGTCGGTCAGTACAGTGGCGGGGATGCCCAGTCGGGCAATCTCGGCCGTTGTTCCGGCCGCACCGGGAACTAGTCGGGCTTCACCGCCTACGACAGCTTCGGCGCTGAAGAATTTGTTGGCACCGCCAACCAATAGCTGGGCTTTCTCCTCAAGAGTCATGGCCTTCAACACCTCATCGATATTGTCAGCACGGAGTTGTGGTTGTGCATTCATTACACTAAAGGATAAAAGAATAAAAGAATAGAAAAATAAAATACGTCTCATATTATTAACGATTTTCAATTTTCGATTTTCGATTTTTTTTACTTAAACAGTTTCGGGGCAAACTGGTTCAGATAGATGCGCCAGTTCTTCCAAATGTGGCCGCCGTCGGTCTCCAGGTATTCGTATTTGTAGCCCTTTGCATCGAGCCGCTTGCGGTAGTCAACGTTGTCGTTGAAGAGGAAGTCGGTCTTGCCGATGGCAATGTAATAGAGGTTGGGTGCAGGGCTGAACTGGGCATCGAGCTTCTGGTCAAGGTTATCGTAGATGAAGCCGTTGTCGCCTCGTCCCATGCGGTTGACGGCTGCCGAGAAGAGTCCCACGTAGCCGAACATCTGGGGATTGTTTGCCGAGATATAGAGCGAGTGGAAACCGCCCATGGAGAGTCCGGCAATGGCACGGTGCTGCTTGTCGGCCAGCGTGCGGTAGTGGCCATCCACCCATTGCACGAGGTCAGGGAAGGCTACCTCGATGCTGCCCTCCATTGTCTTGGGATTACGGAATGACGGTTTGTACATGGAGTCCTCATATTCACCAGGCTTGGCTTTCTGTCCACCATTGCCGTTGGGCATCACCACAATCATTGGCTCGGCCTTGCCCTGGGCAATGAGGTTGTCGAGTATCTGGGCGGCACGTCCTAGCTCCGTCCAGGCGTTCTCGTCGCCACCGGCGCCGTGCAGCAGGTAGAACACGGGATAGCGCTTCGTGGGGTTATCCTCGTAGCCGGCTGGTGTATAGACGGTCATACGGCGCTCCTCCATGCCGAGCTTCGGAGCAGGGTACCACACCTTTGCTACGGTGCCGTGCTTGACGTTGTGTACCAGGTAGTTCGAACACTCACCATCGACGAGCAGGTAGTTCATGTAGGTGGCAATGTCGCGCAACTGATAAACGTTGTTGGGGTCGAGCATCCGCACGCCATCGACATAGAAGCAGTAGGTGTGCATCTCGCTCTCCAAGGGCTGCGAGGTGTAGCTCCAAATGCCCTTAGCGTCTTTGGTCATGGAGACGGGTTTCTCTAAGAACGAGGCCTCTAATACCACCGTTTGGGCTTTGGGAGCAGCCAGACGGAAGGTGGCCTGACGCGTGGTGGCGTTCAGTTCAGGCGACGTGATGTCGCCAGTGTTTAATGCGATGGTTTCCTGTGCGTAAGTGAAAATGGCACAGCAGACAAATAGCACGGACAATAATGCTTTTTTCATAGGCTTGAATGATGGTAATTAGTGAATAGATTTCAGATCCATTTTCTTGTTCAGGCGGCTTTTGGTGGAGCGAAGTGCCTGCTCCGTACAGCAGAACAAGTCTATTTTCTTGTCATCAGGAATGTTGAAGTGTTCCATAATGCAGAAGAAGGTCTCTTTGGGCGTAAGCTGGACATCAGGATTGTCGAGCTGTGCTGCCAGCTCACGGTTTGTCAGCCACAATGCCTGATAGACTCCTTGCTGTTCTTCCCGTCCATATTGGCTGATGTTCTCATTGTTGAGAATGGCGCTTAACACATCAACGCCTTTTTTGATGTTTTTGATTTGAAAGTACATCTGGTCTTCCGCAAACTGACCCGTTAGCTTCTTCTTCATCTCTTCAATCTCTGTCATACGGTCGTCGAGGGCCATTTTCAGGTCTTCGATACGGGTATTACGCAAAGTAAGCAGATGGTTCATGTCGGAACGTACGGCGCTGATGTGCTGTTGGAACTCCTGATGGTGCATCTGCTGGCGACGGAAATAGATATAGATGATTCCACCCATGGCCAGCAGCATAAAGATAATGAGGAGGCTCAGCTTGAAGCTTCGCTCCGCACTGCGTCGCTGGTGCCATTGATGGTCGAATTGTGTCTGCACGCGGGTAATGTCAAGGGCAGCGCGTTGTTGGGCTATCGAGTCGCTCATCTGTCGCAGCAGCTTCTGTGTCTGCAAGGCTCCCTTGTAGTCGCCCCGGCTTTCTTGCAAGTCGCTCTCGGTCATCAGCCGGTTATAGCGAAGGGTCAGGTTCTCCGTCTGGGGAATCATCGTCATCAGGACCTGGGCTTGTTGCTCGTCACCCTTATGTAACATGATGCGGCTCAGCACGCTCAGGGCGTTGCCCATGGAGGCCGAGTCTTCTGCTAACATAGCTGCCTGATAGGCAATGCGTTCGGCTTCTTGAAGGCTGTCGTCAAGCATGAGGTAATAGGCTTGGTTGCAAAGCAAGGTTGACTTCTGGTTTTGTTCCAAGCTGTCATATTGGTTGATGGCCATTTCGTTGATGCGGCGGCCCTCGTCCGTATTTCCCATGTTGTTGAGCGTGTTGACCTGATGAATCATCGCGTTCACAATATAATGGCGGTTCTCAGTGGCATCGGCATAGATTTTGGCCATTTGCTCGTAGTCCAACGCTGTTTCGTGAACGCCTGCCTGTTCGTTCATCCATCCAATATACAGGCAGATACGATAGCACAGGGAGTCATTCTTGATGACAGGAAGAAGCTTTTCGGCCGTCTTCAGTTGAATCATGGCCTGCTCGTAACGCTGGTGGTCAATATACTCAATGGCGCTGTCAAGATGCAGGTGTGCCTCCCACTCAGCGCTCTCGGCGGTGGTAACCCGTTTCTCAGGCGTGCAGGCGAATATTGCCAGCATCATCACAGTAAGTAGTATAAGCAGTTTTCTCATATCGGCCACAAAGATACGAAAAAGATTAAAGATTAAAGATGAATGATTAAAGTTTTTTTCTTTTTAACCCAATAATCTTCTTTAGATGATATACCTCCTTATTTTCCTCATGTGTCAACCTGCTATCTCTACTAAGATATATCCTCTTGGAATACAGCATTTTGTTTTCTTTTGCCTGTGTCAACTGTGTGTCAGCTATTGCAGGGAAAAACTTATTCTTGTATCTTTGCACCGACGTTAGTGTTAAGACGTTAATCTGCAAAAACCGCCCGCTTGACTGATGGTATTGGCATGACATCGGTTGGTGGGCGGCTTTTTTTTGAAAAAATCTTTAATCATTCATCTTTAATCTTTAATCTTTTTCGTACCTTTGCACCCGGATTTAGCCCCCTATGTAGGGGGATGGGGGTCTGAACAGGCGCAGACCTTCATAAACATAAGAAGAAACTGTCTGATAAACGCTTGTTCAGACCCCTAATCCCCTAACTTAGGGGACTTTAAAATTATGGCAAAGAAAGCATTACTCATGATTCTCGACGGATGGGGAATCGGAAAACATGGAAAAGGCGACGTGATCTACAATACACCGACACCTTACCTCGATTATTTGACGGCCGTTTCGGCTCACTCACAGTTACAGGCCAGCGGTGAAGA
>JAILHP010000042.1 GCA_024695705.1 Prevotella sp.
ATCTACGGCATCATCGGTGCTAACGGTGCGGGCAAGTCAACGCTGCTGCGTGCCATCAGCGGCGAGCTGGAGCCGAACAAGGGAACGGTGGAACTGGCTCCCGGCGAGCGTTTGAGCGTGCTGGAGCAGGACCACTTCAAATATGACGAGTTCACGGTGATGGACACCGTGCTGATGGGTCACCAGCCGCTGTGGCAGAACATGAAGGAGCGTGAGGCGCTCTACGCCAAGGAGGAGATGACCGAGGAAGACGGCGTGAAAGCTGCCGACCTGGAGATGGCCTTTGCCGAGATGAACGGCTGGGAGGCCGAGAGCGAGGCTGCACAGCTGTTGCAGAACCTGGGCGTGCAGGAAAGCCAGCACTACAAGCAGATGTCGGAAATATCGAACAACGAGAAGGTGCGCGTGATGCTGGCCAAAGCGCTGTTCGGACATCCTGACAACCTGCTGCTGGACGAGCCGACGAACGACCTGGACCTGGACACGGTGCAGTGGCTGGAGGAATACCTCTCGAACCTGGAGCAGTGTGTGCTGGTGGTCAGTCACGACCGTCACTTCTTGGATGCCGTATCGACGCAGACGGTGGATATTGACTTCGGCAAGGTGACGCTGTTCTCGGGTAACTACTCGTTCTGGTACGAGTCGAGTCAGCTGGCCCTGCGTCAGCAGCAGAACCAGAAGATGAAGGCCGAGGAGAAGCGCAAGCAGCTGGAGGAGTTCATCCGCCGATTCTCTGCCAACGTGGCCAAGTCGAAGCAGACAACGTCAAGAAAGAAGATGCTGGAGAAGCTGAACGTGGAGGAAATCACACCCTCTACACGTAAGTATCCGGGCATCATCTTCTCGATGGAGCGCGAGCCGGGCACACAGATTATCGAAGTGGAAGGCCTGAAGGCGGTCGATGCCGACGGCACGGTGCTTTTCGACAACGTCTCGTTTACCATTGAGAAAGGACAGAAGACTGTCTTTTTGTCACACAACCCCAAGGCAATGACGGCGCTCTTTGAGATTATCAACGGCAACCGCGAGCCGCAGGCCGGCACCTACAAGTGGGGCGTGACCATCACGACCGCCTACCTGCCGCTGGACAACACGGCATTCTTCCAGTCGGAGATGAACCTTGTGGACTGGCTCAGCCAATATGGCACAGGCAACGAGGTGCTGATGAAGTCGTACCTGGGCCGCATGCTGTTCAAGGACGAGGACGTGCAGAAGAAGGTGTGCGTGCTGTCGGGCGGTGAGAAGATGCGTTGTATGATTGCCCGCATGCAGCTGAAGAACGCCAACTGCCTCATCCTGGACACGCCGACGAACCACCTGGACCTGGAAAGCATTCAGGCCTTCAACAACAACCTCATCTCGTTCAAGGGCAACATTCTGTTTGCCTCGCACGACCATGAGTTCATCAACACGGTGGCCGACCGTATCATCGAACTGACACCGAAGGGCACCATCGACAAGCTGATGACCTACGACGACTACATCTACGACGAGGAGATCAAGGCGAAGAAAGCGGAAATGTATGCTTAATGGTGAGTAGTGAGTGGTGTGTGGTGTAAGATTGGCACGGAATTTGCTGGAAAAGCGATAAAAACATTAGCATTATGAAAGAAAAAGATAAGATAAATCAGGAAGAGCAGGAGCTCGAAGAGAACACAGAGTACTCAGAGAACCCGGAGGCCCCAGACGACGTAGAAGTCACAGAGGCTGCAGAAGACGTGGAAGTCACGATGGCCGAAAAGGACCCGGACGACGAAATCGCAAATCTCAAATCACAAGTCGCAGACCTTCATGACAAGTACCTGCGCTCAGTGGCAGAGTTTGACAACTACCGCAAGCGTACCACGAAGGAGAAGGCCGAGCTGATTCTGAACGGCGGTTCCAATGCCGTGAAGGCCATTCTGCCCGTGCTTGACGACATGGAGCGTGCCATTGCCAACGGTGAGAAGACGGACGACCCGCAGGTGCTGCGCGAGGGTATGGAGCTGATATACCAGAAGTTCCAGAAAGCGCTGGAAGGACTGGGTGTCAAGCTGATTGAGACGGAAGACGCCGACTTCGACGTGGATATCCATGAGGCTGTGGCGATGGTTCCCGGCATGGGTGACGACAAGAAGGGCAAGGTCATTGACTGCTTGCAGCACGGCTATAAAATGAACGACAAAGTAATCCGCCACGCGAAAGTGGCAGTTGGACAATAGAATGGCACAGAAAAGAGACTACTATGAGGTGTTGGGCGTCAGCAAGGGCGCTACCGAGGACGAGATTAAAAAGGCGTATCGAAAGATAGCCATCCAATACCACCCAGACCGCAATCCTGGCAACAAGGAGGCCGAGGAGAAGTTCAAGGAGGCTGCCGAAGCCTACGACGTGCTCCACGACCCCAAGAAACGTCAGCAGTATGACCAGTTCGGATTCAACAGTCCTGGAGGCGGAGGCTTCGACTTCAGCGGCTTCGGCGGTGCGACGATGAACATGGACGACATCTTCTCCATGTTCGGTGACATCTTCGGAGGTCATGGAGGATTCACCGGTGGGGCACGCCGTCCGCAGAAGCACCGTGGCAGCGACCTCCGTCTGAAGGTACGCCTGACGCTGAAGGAAATCTCGGAAGGCGTCAGCAAGAAGTTCAAGATGCGCAAGGACATTCCCTGCTCCCACTGTCACGGCTCAGGTGCTGAGCCAGGCAGCACGGACGAGATCTGTCCGACGTGTCACGGTTCGGGTGTCATCACCCACACCACCCAGAGCATTTTCGGCATGATGCAGACGCAGGGCACCTGTCCTACGTGTAACGGTTCAGGCCACGTCATCAAGAACAAGTGTAAGCATTGTAACGGCACTGGCGTGGAGAAAGGCGAGGAGGTCATCGAGGTGACGATTCCTGCCGGAGTGGCCGAGGGCATGATTGTCAACGTACCCGGAAAAGGCAATGCCGGACGCAATAACGGCATCGCTGGCGACATCCAGGTGTTTATTGAGGAAGAGGAAAACGAGACCTTCGTTCGTGACGATAACGACCTGATATACAATCTGCTGCTTGACTTCCCTACAGCAGCACTTGGAGGTGAGGTAGAGATACCTACCATTGAGGGCAACACCCTGAAGATCAAGATGGAGAGCGGCACCCAGCCGGGCAAGACGCTGCGTCTGAGAGGCAAGGGACTGCCCGCCGTTCAGGGTTACGGCAGCGGCAGGGGCGACCTGGTGGTCAACGTGAGTGTCTATGTGCCAAAGACCCTGAGCCGCGAAGAGCGCGAGGCCTTGGAGCATTTCCGCAGCAGCGACAATTTCAAGGGTGACGCTGCCACCAAGAAATCCATCTTCCAGAGATTCAAGAACTATTTTAGTTGAGCGTGGAGCGATGAACTATAAAGAGACGTGCGAATACTTGTTCAGTCAGCTGCCGCAGTTTGAGAAGGACGGAGCGACTGGTTTCAACGAGGGCCTGCGTAACACGCTGGCACTCGACAAGCACCTGAAGAACCCCCATCGTAACTACCTGACCATTCACGTGGCAGGTACCAACGGCAAGGGCTCCTGTTCGCATACCCTGGCTGCCATCCTGCAGACGTGCGGCTACAAGGTAGGTCTCTATACCTCACCCCATCTGGTGGATTTCCGCGAGCGCATCCGCATCAACGGAGAACCCGTCAGCGAGCAGTATGTGGTGTCGTTCGTGGAAATGAACCGCAGCTTCTTTGAACCCCTGAAACCTTCGTTCTTCGAACTGGCCACCGCCATGGCCTTCCAGTACTTCAGCGACATGAA
>JAILHP010000118.1 GCA_024695705.1 Prevotella sp.
CTTCATCACGTCCTCCACTTCCTTGGAGCTGTTGGCTGTTCCCTTATACACTACCTTAATAGGAATAATACCACTATTATTCAGGCCCTCAACCATTTCCTTTGAGTGACCGTCAACGGCAACCACTGCATCTCCTCCGTACAGGAGCTGTGCACCAGTTACCCACCAAACTTCTAAATTTTCAAACATAGTTTTAAAATTTTAATTGATAATTGATAATTGACAATGGATAATTAGCTCCGCTTGACAAATCTCGCATATCGTGTTATTATTGATTATTTGTTTTTGTTGACTTGATAATTGATACTAATAATTTTGTGATTGTACGACAATCTGAAATGATACTCTCATATTCTTCTTCATTCAAATAGTCTGTGTGATATAGCAATCTGATCCAATAATCTGATTCATAGCTTTCCTTTAGTGAAATGCTCATTTTAGACAAAAAGTCCATTTGACTTTGTGCTTGCTGTGCTTCACTGATGTTAGCTCCAATACTTGTTCCTGAACGAAGCAGTTGTTTCGACATGACAAACTCTTGCTTGACTGTTGTTAAATACTTATATAGTTTAACAACCCGTACTGCAAAGTCAAAGCTTTTTTCTTCAACAATATTTTTGTCTTTCATATAATTATCCATTATCAATTATCAATTATCCATTAATGCCTATTATGGTCAGTGTTTTCGCTGACCATAATAGGCATTTGGACCGTGCTTGCGCATGTAGTGCTTCTCGATGAGCAGTGGGTTCATCGTCAGGTTGGGATTGACGCTGAGGGCGACGAACGCCATCTTGGCGCACTGCTCCATCACCTTGGCGTTATACACGGCATTGTCAGGCGAGGTGCCCCACGAGAACGGACCGTGGTTCTTCACCAGCACGGCAGGGGTGTGGTCGGGGTTAATCTTGCGGATGTTCAGAATCTCATCCACGATGACGTTGCCCGTCTCTAGCTCGTACTGTCCCTTGACCTCTCCCTCGTACATGTCGCGCGTGCAGGGGATATCCTTATAGAAATAGTCGGCGTGAGTGGTGCCGATGTTGGGGATGTCACGTCCTGCCTGGGCGAATGCCGTAGCATAGGTGGAGTGGGTGTGTACCACGCCCTGAATGTTGCGGAAAGCCTTGTAGAGCACCAAGTGTGTAGGGGTGTCGCTCGACGGGTTGAGGTCGCCTTCGACGACCTTTCCTGACTCCAGATCAACCACCACCATGTCAGAGGCTTTCATCTCGTCGTAGCTGACGCCCGAGGGCTTGATGACGACGAGTCCTTTCTCGCGGTCGATGCCCGAGACGTTACCCCAAGTGAAGATGACGAGTCCCTGCTTGACCAAATCCAGGTTGGCCTTGAATACTTTCTGTTTGAGTTCTTCTAACATAATTCTCAATTTTCAATTTTCAATTATCAATTGCTTCACAGCTTGAAGTTCCTGTCTTCATTGTAGGTTGCCAAGTTGAACTTGTAGAGGTGTGCACCGCGTTTCGAACTGGTCTTGTCAATGAGTTCTGTCTTCTCAATGAATTCCATTTCCTTGATACGCTTGCGGAAGTTCCGCTTATCAATCGCCTCGCCGTTCACAGCCTCATAGAGCCGCTGCAACTGGGTGAGCGTGAAGAGGGAGGGCAACAGACGCAACCCTACGGGATTCGTCTTGATCATCTCCTTCATCATCTTGCGGGCCTTCCTGATCATGTCACGGTGGTCGGAGTACATGGGTGGCAGCTGGTTGAAGTTCACCCATTCCACGCCGTGCTGCATGCGCAGCTTCTCGTTATAGTCATTCACGTTAATCAGGGCATAGTAGGCAATGGAGATAACCCTTTCGCCCGGGTCACGGTCAATGTTACCGAAGGCGCCCACCTGACTCATATAGAGATTACGAAGTCCTGTCAGCTCGAATAGCGTACGTGCGGCTGCCTTGTCAACACTCTCCTGGGGTCTGACGAATCCGCCGTAGAGTGACCATTCTCCCCGGCCGGGGTCCATCTGGCGCTTGCCTATGAGCACGCGCAGATGGCCCTCGTCAAAACCGAAGATGATACAGTCAACCGACACGTAGGCCTTCGAATGTTCACTGTAATAGGTAGTCATGTCTAATACAATTAGCCGGTAAACGGATTACCAGAAATAAATGTAGAATGCAACGGTGATAGTGATGATGATGACCGTGTGGATTACATCCCATGTACCCCAGCTGGCACGTGTGGCAGCACGCTGCTCTGGCGTGGAGGTGCCGAATACCAGACCCTGAATCTTCTTCTCGTCGGGAGCTTCGGTACAAAGTGAAACGATAATCACTACCAGACAGCAGAAGATGAGCATAACGCCGCAGAAGTAGAGCCAGTTGAAGTCGTAGAACACGGCCTTGAACCAGTTGTCGCTGGCGTCAACGGCATTGCTGTAATACACCTTGGCACCCAGACGGGTCAAACCGATGATGATACCTGAGAGCAGACCCCACATACCACCCTTGGCAGAGGCGCGTTTCCAGCAGATACCCAGCAGGAAGGCAGCGGCAATACCAGGAGCCAGTACGGACTGTACGTCCTGCAGGTAGTTGTAGAGCACATTACCAACCGAACGCATGATGGGAATCCACAGAATACCGAGAACCACGATGACGACGGTGGCAATCTGACCAATGCGTACGAGACTCTTCTCAGAGGTCTGTGGCTTCAGGCGCTTCCAGAAGTCGATGGTGAATAGCATGGCTGACGAGTTGAACAGGGATGCCAGTGATGACATCAGGGCAGCGAGGATACCGCAGACTACGAGACCTTTCACACCGGCAGGCAGCAGTTTAGCTACGAGGGTGGGGAAGGCCGCGTCAGGTGTTGACAGCATGAACACTTCGCCGTTGGGCATGGTAATGCCCTTGGTGCTCAAGGCATAGGCAATCATACCAGGAATGAGGAACAGGAACACGGGCAGCAGCTTTAGATAAGCTCCGAAGATGGTACCGCGACGGCTTTCCTTCTCGTTCTTACCAGAGAGAACGCGCTGTACGATATACTGGTCAGTACACCAGTACCAGAAACCGATAACGGCAGAACCTACGAGTGCGCCCAGCCAAGGATAGTCCGGGTCGCGCAGGTCGCGCATCAGGTCGGTCATGTGGTCGCCGTACTCGTTGACGGTCTGAATAGAACAGGTTGCCATCATCTCATCCCATCCGCCCAGGGCCTTCAGTCCGAGTACGAGGATGATGAGTGAGCCGAGCAACAGGATAGGAGTCTGCAGCACACTAGTATAGAGCACGGACTTCATACCTCCGAAGATAGTATAGATGGCGGTGATAACCACCAGTCCGATGGCTGCAATCCAGAAGAAGTCAATGCCCCATAGCTCTTCGATGCCGAATACCTGCTGGAACACCAGTCCGCCGGCATAAACCGTTACGGCCACTTTGGTGAGCACGTAGCTGATGAGTGAGATCACAGAGAGAATGGTACGGCTCTCCTTGTTGAATCGACGCTCCAGGAACTCCGGCATGGTATAGACCATGCTTCGTGTATAGAACGGTACGAATACCCAACCGAGAATCAGAATCATCCAGCCTTGGATTTCCCAATGGGCCATAGCCATACCTGACGATGCACCGGCACCGGCCAGTCCGATGAGGTGTTCAGAACCGATGTTCGAAGCGAAGATAGAGGCACCGATGGCAATCCATGTTGCGTCCTTACCTCCCAGAAAGTAGTCTGCCGAGTTGTTGTTCTTCTGGCTTACCACCCATAATACAATGCCAATGAGCGCTATTACGAATACGCCAATGACAATCCAGTCTAATAGTTGCATAATATTTATTTTTAATGTTTAATCTTTAATGTTAGATGTTATTTTTTCTGTTTCCACAGCTTGGTCATGTCTTCCAGCGTCTTGCCCTTGGTCTCAGGAACCATGCGCCATACAAAGAGGGCGGCAATGACACAGATGATGCCGTAGAGTCCGTAGGTGAACCAGTGGCCGAAGTCGTCGCCCTCTGTCAGGTGCATGTTGAACATGGGCACGAAGGTCGAAGATACGATGAAGTTGAATATCCACTGGAATGCCACGGCGATGGCTACTGCAGCGCCACGGATGGTGTTGGGGAAAATCTCGGCAATGAGCACCCAGGTAATGGGACCCCATGAGAACATGAACGAGGCGGAGTAGATGAGCAGCGATGCAGCCGTCAGCATGCCCATACCCTCATGTCCGAAGGTCACGGCCACGCCGAAGGCACCCAGTGCCATACCCAGCGAACCGGAGATGAGCAGCGGCTTGCGCCCCCACTTCTCAACGGTGAATACGGCAACCAGCGTAAACGAGATGTTGATGATACCCATGAAGACAGTCAGCATCATCGGGTCGTCCATACCCATGTCGCCGAAGATACGCGGAGCGTAGTACAGCACGGCGTTGATGCCTACTGCCTGCTGGAATACTGACAGCATGATACCCACGAAGATGCAGACGAAGCCGTAGGTCATCAGCTTCTCGGTCTTCACCACCATCGTGTCCTTGATGTCCTGCAGAATCTGGGCGGCTTTGCTTGAGCCGTTGATCTTCGACAGGATGCCCATTGCTGTCTGGTCCTTGCCAATGCTGACCAGATAACGCGGCGTCTCAGGCACGAAGCAGATGAGCAGGGCAAAGAGTCCTGCGGGCACAGCCTCAGAACCGAACATGTAGCGCCAGCCTGTGGTCACCGTCCATTGTGCGGCGGGGTTGATGGCGGCAATGCCCTTGCCCATCTCCTCCACGAGTGGCTGGATGTGGTCGCCCAGGATGAAGAAATTGACGAAATAGACTACCAGCTGACCGAAGATGATGGCAAACTGGTTCCACGATACCAGCATACCGCGGATGTTCGAGGGTGCCACTTCACCGATATACATGGGGCAGATGGCCGATGCCAGTCCTACGCCAATACCACCGATGACGCGGTAGATGTTAAACATGATGAGCAGTGAGAAAGTGGGCGTGCCGTGCTCGAAGAACAGGAACTCAGGCTCCATGCTTCCCAGTGCTGAGATGAAAAACAGCAGGCCAGCGATGATCAGTGACTTCTTACGTCCAAGACCTGTGGCCAGCAGTCCGGAGAGTGCCGAGCCGATGATACAGCCAATCAAGGCGCTGGCCGACGTGAATCCGTGCCAGGTGTCAGAATAGGCAAAGTCCTTGGCCTCCATGAAGAAAGCCTGCAGGCCCTTCTCGGCACCCGAGATGACGGCCGTGTCGTAACCGAAGAGCAGTCCGCCCAATACGGCTACCATCACTATGCTGATGAGGTAGCTTTTGCTACCGTTTTCATTATTTGTCATAATTATCAATTATCCATTATCCATTATCAATTACTTCACAGAGAAACGATACGCCACGTGGCTGTAGTAGTTCTCACCCGGCTTCACGATGGGGCTGGCCCACTGAGGCTTGTTGGGGCTGTCGGGGAACTTCTGGCTCTCCAGGCAGACGCTGACGTGCTTCGGATACTTCAGGCCACCCTTGCGGATGATGTCGGCATCCTTGCCAACGCCCTGGAAGTTACCGCTATACACCTGTACGCCCGGCTCGTTGGTGAACATCTCCAGGAAGATGCCCGTCTCAGGCGAGTACAGCGATGCGCAGACGGTCTTGTCGTCGCCCTTGCCGTCCTTGTACGTGTTCAGGCACCAGTTGTGGTCAAAGCCCGTGGCGTTCTTGATCTGGTCAAAGTCCTGGTTGTTGATGTTCAGACTCAGCGGGGTGGGGGCGCGGAAGTCCATCGGTGTGTCCTCTACGGGCAGCACCTCACCCGTCGTCATGTACGTGGCGTCGCTGGGCGTGTAGAAGTCGGCATTCACCATCAGCACCATGTTGTCACCCTCGCGCGAGGGGTCGCCGTTCAGGTTGAAATACGAGTGGTTCGTCATGTTGATCACAGTCTCCTTGTCGGTCGTGGCCTCCATCACGATGTCCAGCGTGTTGTCAGGCAGCACGGTGAACGTAGCCTTGGCCTTCACCTCGCCGGGGAATCCGTTGTCGCCGTCGGGGCTTACCAGCGTCAGCACCAGTGTCGTGTCGTTGGGTTGGTCAGCGTCATACACCTTGTTCATCCAACCCGTGTTGCCACCGCCGTGCAGACAGTGCGCAGCACCGTTGCCCGTGTCGTTCTGGCGCAGCTGGATGGTGTCGCCGTTAATCACAATCTTACCGTCGTTGATGCGGTTGGCATAGCGACCTACCGTCGAACCATAGTCGCTCGGCGAGTTCAGCGTATCGGCATACTGGCGGATGTTGTCGAATCCCAGCACCACGTCAGTCGGCTTGCCCTCCTTGTCGGGAACCACCAGTGACACCACGCGTCCGCCATAGTTGGTGATGCACACCTCCATGCCGTTCTGGTTCTTCAGGATGAATAACGCGGTCTTCTTGCCGTCAATCGTCGAGTCGAAAGCGGCGGGGTTCAGACCTGATACTGTGGTCATCTGCTTATCAGCAGACGAGCAGGCGGTCAGCATTGCTGCGGCAACACCGACACCCATCAAAATTCCTTTCAGATTTTTCATTGAATAGAATGTTTTTAGTTGTTGTATAAGATAGATTCTTGATTTTGGGTGTAAATTTACAACTTATTTTTCATTCCACCATGAAAAACACAAAGAAAAATGGGTGAATAGTGTTTCTTTTACACTTTACACCCATAATTTAACTTCCCTTAACACTCAAAGCTCAAAGCTCAAAGCCTATCACTTATCAAAGTGTTGATAGTCCTTGTACTTCGGCCACGAACCTCCCCAACGAAACCCATGCTTCGTGAACAGCTGATACGCCAGGTCTTTTTTCGTGATTTTATAGGGGAACGTCGCCAGGCGGTTGCAGTACTTCTTGGCGTTGGCGGGCTGCACAAAGAGCGTGCCATTCGCACGCCGTCTGACGTAGGGGTTGTATAGCGTGTTCAGATCCACCGCCATACCCGTCGCATGCTTCGAGAGTGTCTTGCTGCCCGCAATGGTCCGATAGCAGAAACACGACGAGTTGTTAGCTCTCATCTGGCGCTCGTCGTCGGCGTCATACTCGTCAGGCAGCACCATGCGTTGGATAGGATAACGGGCTTCATATAATTCTTTAAAGATTTCTACCAACTCATTAGCAATCTTTTTGTTACAAATCATTTCGCCAATGTGCGGCAACTCGTCGTAGTCCCAATGCAACACCCGGATGTGGCGTAGGTCACAGCGCTTGATGTAAGGGTTCTCCGTGTAGGTCTTCCCTTGCATCCTTGCCCATACTCCGTCGGGAATCTCCTCCGCCGCAAAACACCTTTCAGGCCCGTAGGCGTTCACCGCTTCCAGTGTCACCGTCGTGCCCGCCTTCCACTCCTGGAGCGCCTTTAAAGCCTCCTCTCCAGTCACCTGTGCTGCAGCAGTTATCGCCACGCACCACAGCATCCAAATGATAATGCTCTTCCGTATCATGCAAATCTTCCTCCCTTTGGCGCATCAAAAAAGGATAATTCTTTCTCTTCCATTATTGATTCGGTATATTTCATGGGTGCAAAGATACTAAAAAATTCTTACTCGAGTAACATTTTTAATTGATATAAAGCAAATTTTCCGTATCTTTGCAACCAAATATTCAATACAAACGACAGAAGGTGATGAAGAAAAGAGTAACGAAACGACTATATACTGCATGTGTTGCATGCTTTCTGATAACGGGGGGGTGGCCCGTTAGTACCTCGGCACAACCCCGCGACTGGGAGAACCCGGCTGTGTTGGGCTTCAATAAACTGCCGTATCATGCCACGCTGCAGCTGCCCTCGAAATGGAAGGAGTGTCAGGAGATTCTCTCTCTTGACGGGTAGTGGCTGTTCCATTGGAGCCGCAATCCCGAAGAACGTCCACAGGATTTTTACCGTGAGGACTACGACGTGAGCTTGTGGGACAAGATCACCGTGCCGGGCAACTGGCAGCTACAGGGATTCGGTACGCCCATCTACACGAATATGACCTATCCCTTCCAACGTAACCGCCCCAGCGTGACCAGCGAACCGCCACGCGACTGGACCGCCTACGAAAACCGCAATCCTGTGGGCTCGTATGTGACGTTTGTCGAGGTGACGAAGGAGATGCTCACGAAGCATCTGATTCTGCACTTCGGCGGCGTACATTCCGCGTTCTACGTGTGGGTGAACGGACAAAAGGTGGGCTACAGCCAGAACTCCATGTCACCGGCAGAGTTTGATGTGACGAAATACCTGCGTGAGGGCAAGAACAAACTGGCTGTCGAGGTGTATCGCTGGTGCGACGGCAGCTATCTGGAGGACCAGGACATGTGGCGACTGTCGGGCATTTTTCGCGAAGTGCAGCTGTGGGTGCGCCCGCTGGTGCACATTGCCGACTATCATGTAACGGCGGTGCCTAATGCCGATTTCTCTCAGGCTGAGGTGACCGCTGACATCGCCATTTGCAACACCAGCCAGAAGAAGGTCAAGAACCTGAACGTGACTTTCAACATTGACGGCCAAACGATAGGAGACCAACTGAAAAGTCTATCGGCTGGCGACACGTCACACGTAAAACTCACCTACCTGATTAATCACCCCAAACTATGGTCGGCCGAGAAGCCCAACCTCTATCCGTTCAGCGTCGAACTCAATACCTCCCCCAATGTGGGGAGGCAGGAGGGGACTGAGCACTTCGACTACCATCTGGGAGTGAAGCGCGTGGAATGTGTGGGCGAGGTATTCAAGATCAACGGGCAGAACGTCAAGCTGCGTGGCGTGAACCGTCACGACCACCATCCGCGGACGGGTCGCTACGTTGATGATGCCACCTACGAGCAGGATCTGCGCCTGATGAAGCAGGCCAACATCAATTTCCTGCGTACCTCGCACTATCCTGACCGCGAATATTTGTATGAGCTCTGCGACCGCTGGGGCATCTACGTGATGGACGAGGCCAACCAGGAGAGTCACGGCTACGGCTATGCCAACCACGAGATGGGCGAGGACACGGCGTGGGAAACCGCCCATGTGGATAGAGCCGAGTCGCTGGTGAAACGTGACTTCAACCATCCTTGCGTCATCCTGTGGAGCTTAGGCAACGAGGGGGGAGTAGGTCCCAACATCCAGGCGATGTACGATGCTGTATGCCGTCTGGACTCCACACGACTGCCCTTCTACGACTGTCATCCGCGCTACTCAGCCCTGCACGACTTCGGCTATCCCACACCCGCCGTTCTGAAGGCCGAGGCCGAGAAGGAAACGGAGAAGCCGCTCATTGCCCGCGAATATGCCCACGCCATGGGCAACTCGATGGGTAACCTGCAGGAGTACTGGGACGTCATCTATAACGACAGCAGCATCGCCGGTGCCGCCATCTGGGACTGGGTGGACCAAGGATTAAATGAAGAATTAGGAATGAAGAATGAAGAATCGGGCAGCGCAGTGGGAATGGCGGTAGCAAATTCTTCATTCTTCACTCTTCATTCTTCATTCCTTTATGGTGGTGACTTCGGTGACAAGCCTAACGACGGGCCGTTCTGCATCAATGGCCTGTTGGCTCCTGACCGCACGCCGCATCCCCATTACTATGAGGTGCAGCACGTGTATCAGCCGCTGCAGTTTGTCAGGGAGGCTGAGGGGACTATCCGCATCATCAATCACGACTGCTTCACCGACGTGAAAGAGTATGACATCACGTACGATACCCTTACCATTGACGGCGAGCGCCTGCTCAACGTCCGTGCCTGCCTGAAAGAGGACAAGCCCTGGGCAAAGAAGGGCTTCGTAGTGGCCAGCGAGCAGTTTGTGCTCACACCCTACAACTTTGTTGAAAGTTCAAAATTGAAAGTTGAAAGTTCAAGTTTCAAGAACATCATTATCGCCGGCAATAAGCTCACCTCATGGGTGGTGGATGGTCAGGAGATGCTGTTGGCACCCCTGGAGCCTTACTTCTGGAAGCCCGAGAACGACAACCAGCATGCTGCCCGATTTGCCGAGCGCACCGCCGTGTGGAGGGAGGTCAGCGACGTGACCGTGAACTATACCGTCATCAACGACCGTTGCATCCGTGTTGATGTAGATTACCAGCCCACAGGTACTGACAAACCTATAATGCCGAAGTTCGGCATGCGGATGCGACTGCCTGCTGACATGACCAACATAGAGTATTACGGCCGAGGCCCGTGGGAGAACTACCCTGACCGCAAGCGCAGCGCCTTCCTGGGTCGCTACCAGATGCCGCTCAGCGAGTTTGAAACGGAGTATATCCATCCGCAGGACAACGGCTGCCGCACGGATGTGCGCTGGTTGATGATTGGGCAACCCAACACCCCCTCTATGGGAGAGGGCAGGAGGAGGCTTTTACGTATCGACGGTCTGCAGCCCCTGTGCATCCGTGCCTGGGACTACGGCGAGGAGGACCTGGAAGGTGCCCGTCATCCCGGCGATATTCAGCGTGGACGCTTTGTCAATCTGAACATCGACCTGAATGTTCATGGTGTGGGAGGTGTCGATACGTGGGGTCAGCGCACGCTACCTCAATACACGATAGATGGTAACAAACCCTATCATTATGCCTATATCCTGAGTTGGAAATAGGGAATAGGAAGCGGGCTGTTAAAAGGCGTAGCGGAAGCCGGCCATGAGCCAGCAGCCGGGTTGGGGTACGTTGCCGAAATCCACATAACGGTGGTTGAGCAGGTTGTTGGCCTCGGCGTAGAGCGTGTAGGCATCCGCCTGCCAAGTCAGTCGCGTGTCAACCACAGAGTAGGGGTGGTAGGTTCGTTGCTGTCCGCTGGTATCGGTGTAACTGCCCATGCGATCCTGGAAACGGTACTTTACTTCGAGCGAGAGACGGCTGACCAGTGGCAGCCCCAATGAGGCGGTCAGCTTGTGGCGCAGGTACTCCAGTGAGTATTGGGACTGCAGGTAGGGCAGTTCGTCTTTCTGCTGGTGAAGATAACAGTAGGATAACTGACAATGGAAGATTGATAATTGACAACTGACGTCAGTTTCGAAGCCGAGGTTGTTGATTCTGGTCAGGTTCACGCTCTGCCACGTGGCTTCTGCATCGCGAGTGTCCATTACCCAGTCGATGGTGTTTCGCTGGTGATGGTGGAATACAGCTGCCTTGGCGGTTAGTTTGGGGGCGAAGAACTTGACGCCCAGCTCCACGGCTCGCAGCTCCTCAGGCTTCAAGTATTTGTCGGCTTTGTGTTCGCCTACGCTATAGTAAAGTTCTGTAAACGAGGGCATTCGCAATGATTCATTATAGGAAGCATACACCTTCCAATGCTCACCTATACGCAGGCTGGCATCAATTCCCGGATAGAGAGTAAAGGGCATTTGGTTCCAGGTGTTTTTTACTGCTACGAGGCCTGCTGAGAGTGTGAAGTGACGCGTCACGATGTTGTGCTCCAGATGGAAGCTGAGGTTGGTGCGGTTAAGGCCGAACTGATAGTTTCCGGCTGGTTCATTGAGCGGTTCACCCAGGTTGCTACTGACAATATCCTCGTTGCGAAACTCGGCTCCGAAGGCCGTGCGTCCCAGCGGGGTATCGAACCAGCTGTTGAGGCTCAGACCGAAGACGTCCGTGCGATGGCGATTGAAGGGAATCTTATCTTCCTTGCCCCGGATGAGCTCAAAGCGGTCGTGCGTGCGGTTCCAGTAGAGGCTGGGGTGGAAATGGAAAATGCCTGCGCCCATGTCTCCCTGCAAGGCGGTGTAGAACTTGGTGATGCTCTCGTATTGCTCATCGTACTTGGCACTATAGAAGGTGTTGGAGCCGAAGCCCTTAGTGCTCAAGCCGGCGTAATACTTGAGACTTGAGTGTTGGGAGAGGAGCGGCGTTTCTCCTTGGTAGAAGGCATTGAAGCCTGAGTAGTCGCTGTTGAGGGAACCGTTCTTTGAACGGCTGTAGCCGTCGCTTCGGGTGTAGGATGCGGAGAGGGAGGAACGTTGACGGTCAAAGGCAATCCTTCCGCCTGCGGACAAATAGCCAAACGAGCCGCTTTCCGCGCGAAAGACTTTGTTCTCATCTCCCTCAGAGGAAGATGTGGGGAGAGTTGTTACAATATTGATGGCACCTATGAGCGACGAGGTGCCATAGATGCGTGCGGCGGGCCCCTCAAGAATCTCTATGCGTTGTATGTCGTCGAGACTGCAGGGAAGAACAAAGGCGTTATGCCCCGTCTGCGGGTCGCAGATGTTGATGCCGTTGAGCAGGATGGTGATTTGCTCCTGTGTGCCTCCCCGGATGCTTACGTCCGTCTGGGCCCCTATGGGTCCCCGTTGGCGTACGTCCACTCCAGCGGCATTCTTTAATAGGTCGTTGATACTTTGTACTGGCGCCGCCTGAATGTCGTCGCGCGTCAGTACAGTTACCATTCTCGCTGCCTGGCCAAGTGCCAGGGGGGCGCGTGAGGCCGTGACTTCTACGTCGTCAATGGTCAGCTCCTTGTCGATGTGGACGGTGTCTGCCGGTTCCTCATCGGTGCTGATGTGACGGCTGGCAGCCGTGGCGTTCCTCAGGGTCGATGCGCTCAGAACGCTGATGACTACCACTCGTCCCAGACAGGCAAAGAGTGACCAGCCTTTATGCGTAAACTGCTTAAAGACCAGTGCCTTGCGCTGATTGAAAAGGGTTTTGTACATGTTGTTTATAATAAAATGATGTGCAAAGGTACAAAAAATAATTAATCATTCATCATTCACCATTCATTATTTTTTTGTACTTTTGCAGCAATTATGAAAGATTCTGTTTTGATACTGAGCGGTGGCATGGACAGTACCACCTTGTTATATGATGAGCAGGAGCGCATAGCTCTGGCCATCTCGTTCGACTACGGCAGCAAGCATAATGCCAAGGAGATACCCTTTGCACGTTGGCATTGTGAGCAGTTGGGCATCCGCCACATCGTGATACCCCTGGACTTCATGACCAAGTATTTTGTCAGCTCGCTCCTGGAGGGCGGCGAGGAGATTCCCGAAGGCCACTATGCCGACGAGAACATGCGTTCGACGGTGGTGCCCTTCCGTAATGGCATCATGCTCTCGATTGCTGTGGGAATCGCTGAATCGAATGGTCTTCAGTATGTGATGATGGCCAATCATGGCGGCGACCACACCATCTACCCCGACTGTACCCCACAGTTTGTGGAGTCATTCGATGCTGCAGCGGCAGCCGGAACCTTTGTGAAGGTCCACCTGCGTTCGCCCTACACCAACATTACCAAGGCTGACATTGCCCGCAGGGGCAAGGCGTTGGGCATTGACTATTCGAAGACGTGGTCGTGCTACAAGGGCGGGGAACAGCATTGCGGCAAGTGCGGCACCTGCGTGGAGCGAAAGGAGGCGCTGACCGAAGCGGGTATCGAGGATACGACGGAGTACAGCGATATTTAAAAAGTGCTTGTGCCCCCTCTGGGGGGCGAAGGAGTATCTATCCGAACAAGGCGCGTAGGGCTTCTTCTACCTTACGCACGGGTACCAATTCTATCTTGAACTTCTTGCGGTTCAATCCTGAAAGATTATATTTGGGGATGATGATGTGACTGAAGCCCAGCTTTTCGGCTTCGGCTATGCGCTGCTCAATACGGGCCACAGGGCGTACCTCACCTGAGAGTCCCACCTCACCACACATGCACCAACCGCTCTCGATGGGCGTATCGACATTACTGGACAATACGGCGGCAATGACGGAGAGGTCCATCGCCATATCCGTGACACGCAGGCCACCGGCAATGTTCAGGAACACGTCTTTCTGCATCAGCTTAAAGCCCACACGTTTCTCCAACACGGCCAGCAGCATGTTCAGACGACGCTGGTCAAAGCCCGTGGCAGAGCGCTGCGGGGTGCCGTAGGCAGCACTGGAAACCAGAGCCTGAGTCTCGACGAGAAAAGGCCTGACACCCTCGATGGCGCTGCTGATGGCCACACCCGAAAGTCCGTCGTGGTCTTCGGTGAGCAGCAGCTCTGAGGGGTTCGACACCTGTCGCAAACCGGTCTGCTGCATCTCGTAGATGCCTAGTTCAGAGGTACTTCCAAAGCGGTTTTTGATGCTGCGCAGGATGCGGTACATGTAGTGCTGGTCACCCTCGAACTGGATGACCGTATCAACGATGTGTTCCAGGATCTTCGGTCCTGCCAGCGTACCTTCCTTGGTGATGTGGCCGATGAGGATGACGGGTACGCCACTCGTCTTGGCAAAGCGCAAGAGGGCAGCGGCACACTCACGTACCTGGGCAATGCTGCCGGCCGAGGACTCCACGTCTTCTGTCGAGATGGTTTGTATGGAGTCAACGACGACAATCTCAGGCTTCGTCTCCTTGATCTGTTCAAAAATGGCTTCGAGCGAGTTCTCGCAGAGAATGAGGAAGTTATCATCGTTTAGTTGAGAGTTTAGAGTGTTGAGTTTAGAGTTCTCAGTTCTACACTCTCCACTATAAAGTCGCTCCGCCCTCATTTTCAGCTGGTGAGCACTTTCCTCACCGCTGACGTAAAGCACCCGCTTATCCGTCAGGCCCAGCATGGTTTGCAGGGAGAGCGTGGATTTGCCGATACCGGGCTCTCCGCCCAGGAGCACGATGCTGCCAGGCACCAAGCCACCGCCCAGCACGCGGTTGAACTCTGCGTCGTGCATGTCGATGCGCGGGTCGTCGTGAGCCGAGATGTCACGCAGGCGCAAGGCCTTGGCTGCATCCCGCCCATGGCTGGAGATGCCGTTGGCACTCCCTCTCCAATGGGAGGGGGCAGGGGGGAGGCTCTTTACCTCCTTAAAGGTATTCCACTGTCCGCAGGCAGGGCACTTGCCAATCCATTTCGGTGATTCCTGTCCGCAGTTCTCGCATACGTAAGCTATCTTGTCTTTTGCCATGATTTGACGTGTTGACTGTTCTTGCGTGCAAAGGTATAAAAAAAAGTTGAGAGTTGAGCGTTGAGTGTTGAGAGAATTTTGTAATTTTGCAGCGAATATGAAGAAACTGGTATTTTTTCTATTGGCCGTGACGCTGTTGTCGGGTTGCGGACAATCCTATGAAGAAGCAAAGCGTGAGCGACATCAGACGCGTGTCAGGCTGGCCAAGGAAGACTCGGCAGCCCTGAAGATTGCCGTGTTGCCCACCCTTGACTGTCTGCCGCTGTATGTGGCGCAGGAGCTGGGCCTCTATGATACGACCCTTGTCGATGTGCGACTGAAACCGTTTACGGCGCAGATGGATTGCGACACAGCGCTGATGGGTACCACAGCCGAAGGAGCAGTAACAGACCTGGTGCGCATGGAACGCTTGGTGAAGCAAGGTGCCCGTATGCACTACGTGGCGCAGACGGGAGCTTACTGGCAGTTGTTTACCAATCAGAATGCCCGTATTCATCAACTGAAACACCTGGAGGACAAGATGGTGGCCATGACACGCTACTCGGTGACCGACATGCTGACGGACAAGGCCGTTGATAGTGCCAAGGTGAAGTCGGAGTTCGTCTTCCGCATCCAGGTGAACGACATTGACGTGCGCATGCAGATGCTGGAGAATAATGTGATGGATGCCCTGTGGCTTCCTGAGCCCCAGGCAACAGAGGCACGTCTGGCTCATCACCCTGTGTTGCTGGACAGCCGTCGGCTGGGCATGAACTATGGTGTGCTGGCATTTAATCAGAAGAAGATGAGGTCGTATGACCGCAGGGTACAGCTGGATGCCTTCGTGAAAGGCTATGATGCTGCCTGTGATACCATCAACAAGCTGGGTATCGGTCATTTCCGTGATTTGGCCGCCAGGTATTGTAAGGTAGATGCATCGGTCATTGACTCGCTGCCGAAGAATATTACCTTCCTGCATGCCCGCGGACCTTTGCAGCAGGATATTGAAAAGGTGAATGCGTGGCTGAAGAAGTAGAGTTGAGAAAAATGGAACGTAACGACTCTTTGAAACGGGTGTTGTCTTGCCTGGCAGACCGCAATCTGGGAGGAGCCCTCACGGAGCTCCGCAATTTCTTTGCCCTTTATTCACAGCCGCAGGCCGAGGCAGAGCTGGAACCGTTGCTGGCAGAGTACCAGATGATGTCCAACTACTGGAAGCGGGGCTATAAAGACCCGCAGCTTGAAGCCAACTTCAACCGTTTGCTGCAGCGAACGTGTCAGTTGTATGCCGATACCTCGCGCTGGCGCCGTATCATGGCGTCGCCCTTCATGTCAACGGTCTATTCCTCGCTGGCACAACAGCCTAGGGAATGGTCGGTGGCCAACATCCGTCAGGAACTGGAGGCGTATGTGAGCGATGTGGCTATGGTGAGTCTGGAGCCTGCCAACAAGCAGAAGACGCATCTGCAAGAACTGAACACCCGTCACCTGAAGAGCATGAGCCAGCTGTTTGATTACCTCTGGACGTCGCGCCACTGGTCGGATGCCACAGCACAGGCATTTGAAGAGATGCTCCTGTCGCCGACCGTCGATACCACAGACCAGCAGCTGATGATTTCGGCCATGACGCTGTCGCTGCTGAACACGTTTGACATGGCCAAGTTCCGCGTTCTGGTTCATGTCTATAGGCAGGCTTTGGTAGAGGCTGTACGCCAGCGGGCCTTGGTGGGTTGGGTCATGGGACGCAGCTACACCATGACCATCGTTTTTCCTGAAGAGCAGCAGTTGGTTAACGAGATGATGGAGGACGAGGCAATACGCAGGGAACTGCTGGAGCTGCAGATACAATTCCTCTATACTGTCAATGCAGAGAGCGACACCGCCAAGATACAGTCGGAAATCATGCCCGACCTGTTGAAGAATAATCATTTCCGCATCACGCGAAACGGAGTGGAAGAGGTGGAGGAAGACTCGTTGGAGGACATCCTGCATCCTGAGGCTGACGAAGAACGCATGGAGCGGGTGGAGGAGTCTTTCCGTAAGATGATTGACATGCAGAAGGAGGGGTCTGACATTTACTTCGGAGGGTTCTCGCAGATGAAGCGTTTCCCCTTCTTCCACCGCATGTGTAACTGGTTCATGCCTTTCTCCATGACCCATCCCGAGGTAACGGAAACCCTGAGCACCATCCAGCACAATCGTTTCTTGCAGCAAGTGCTGAGGAAAGGACCTTTCTGCAACAGCGACAAGTATTCGTTTGTTTTTGCCTTTAGTCAGGTGCTGGAACGGATGCCACAGAGCATGCGCGACCTGATGGAACAGGGAGAAGCAGCTATCGAAGTGGTGGACGACGAAGAGTCCGTAACGCCTACCTATGTTCGCAGGATGTATTTGCAGGACCTCTACCGCTTTTTCCGACTGTTCGCGCATACGTCTCAGTTTGACCATCCGTTCAAGACTAGTGAGAGTGAACTGGGGCAGGTGCTCTTTTTTGCTTCTCCTTTATTCCGCAACACAAAACTGGAACTCTACTACGACAAGCTGGGCACCATGCTGCTACGCAGGAAGCGTTATGAAGATCTGAGGACGTTGATGAAAAACCAGGGTGAGAGCCACCGCACTTATACCTATTATATGCTGGCGGCTACTGCTATCAGGAATACCAAAGAGCCGATGGACAGTAAAGTCAGGCTTGAAGGCATCCTGGAAAACTATCGGAACGCCCTCAACCTCAATCCGTTTGCGGAAAAGGCAATGCAGGGCGAGGCACGTATCTTGCTGGAAATGGAACGCTACGAGGAAGCGATTGCCACTTACGACCATCTGATAGCCATCAACCCCGACAAGCAGAGCTATGTGCTGAACAGGGCTGTGTGTCTGGAGAGTCTGGAACGTTACGAGGAGGCACTCAAGCCACTCTTTCGGCTCAACTACGAGCAGCCTGATGATGTCAACGTTTCGCGTGTGCTGGCTTGGACGCTGCTGGGCGTAGGGAAGTATGAACAGGCACTCACGCTGTATGAGAAACTGACCACTGTGGAACAGGCAGCCGCTGAGGATTTCCTGAATCAGGGCTATTGCATGTGGCTTACCGGCAATGTGCAGGGAGCTATTGACAGCTTCCGCCATTACCTCAAGGAAACGGGAGAGCCAGCCATCAACATCATCAACAATGAAGAGCGGATGCTGAGCAAGAAAGGCATCAGCAACGAGGAGATGCAGATGATGTACGACGCCATCGCTCCTTGAGCCATTCGTACCCCCACATCCATAACAGCGGAAGTCCTACTCCCACAATGGTGTAGAGTACCCAGAACCAGTCTTCACGAGAGTGTTCGTGAATAACCATGTGGCAGCCAATCTGCCGTGGGTCAAGCCCATAATACCATATCTTCAACAAGCTTACCAGTTTGAAGCACAGGATGTGGAAGACGAAGATGGACAGCGTGTGGTCGCCGCAATAGATGAGGAATCGCTTGACGATTCCTTCTTTTTTGTCAATCCACGTACTGATGTTATACACCATGAGGCAACCCAGCACAGCCGGCAGGGGGAGGGAGAGGAACTGCTCGAATGTAGAACGCCAGTTCATGTTTGCCCACAGGTGTTGCGAGAACCACCATACGATAATGGCAAAGAGCAGCGTGGTCCACCACTTGACGCGATACTTGTGTTCCCACTGGCGAAAGATGAAACCGCAGCCAAAGAAGAAGCAACCCATGAGTTCACGATAGCCGCCCTGGATGAGGGTGATGATTTTCAGTCCTTCGTAAGTCTTCCAGGCACATAGCAGCAGTAGCACAGCACAGACGATGTAAGGGGTAGGGCCTACGCTGGTTGTAGGGCTACTGGAGCTCATGGGGTCTATAGTGCTCTTGGACTTGATGAACTTCAGTTTTCTAAGAAGCCAATCCACCCCCTTATATATAATAAGGTATAGAATGCTGGCCACGAGGAGTCCTCGGAAGAACCAAAAGGCACCGTTCAGAAACTGGTCGTAACCGCCCATGGCCGTCACAATGTTCCACAGGCATTGCTCTGTCTGGCGCCAGGCGTAGGGATGCGTCACACCTCCTGACTCGTTGCCATAGACCTCGTTCAGGATGCCGATGTCGAACATCCAGTTGTGAAGTATCAGGAAGATGATGCTCCATTTCACAAATGGCAAGTAAAGTCCCTTGAGGCGTTTCTTGATGAATGTCGTCTCGTCGTTCAGATAACGCAGGGAGAAGAAGTAGCCGGCAGCGGCAAAGAACAGCGGCATGTGAAACTCATAGAGGAAACGGTGGAGCACGTCGGGTGACTCGGCATGACCGATGACCATAAGAATGATGGCAATGGCCTTGCAGATGCTGATGACGGTGTTGCGCTTGGGGCTTGTTGGGCTCATAGGACTCATGCACTTAGAGGAATGGACTCAGCAAGTGGGCAAACCAGCCGCGGAACTTCTGCCAGGGGGTACGGAAACGGTCCCATTCCTCAGGAGTAAGATAGACCGACTTCAGCTTGTCACGCTCGAACATCTGTTCTAACTCATGGGTGGTTTCAGGGTCCATGATAACGGCATTCTCCTCGTAGTCCCAGCTCAGGCTACGGGCGTTGAGGTTGGCGCTGCCCACGGTGCAGTACTTACCGTCAACCATGATAATCTTTGAGTGGTGAAAGCCCGGCTGGTAGAGCCAGATGTCAATGCCGTGCTTCATCAGCTTGTGGACGTTGTAGAAGACGCAGTCAGGCGTCAGGGGGATGTCGCTCTTGGCTGACACCATGATCTCCACCTTCACGCCACGCTTGACGGCATTTTTCAATGCCTTCTTCAGTTTGTGGTTGAGGGTGAGGTAGGGGTTGATGAGCTTAATGGAGTCCTGTGCCGTGTTGATGGCCTCTAAATAGAAAGTGCGGATGATGTCAGCTGTCTTCTGTGGCTCACGGTTGATGATGCCCACCAGCTTATGGCCTGCCGTTGTCGTGGTGTCAGGGCGCAGGTCGTGGAAGCCATAGGGCTTGAACGTCCGGAAATACTTCTGGTCCCAGAGGTCTTCGTCAGTCACCTTCCGCCAGATACTCATGAAGATGAGTTGGAGGTCGTGTACGGCAGTACCCTCGATGCGGCAGTGTATGTCACGCCATTCACCCACCTGTTCGGTTCCTTCAATGTAGTAGTCGGCCACGTTCATGCCTCCCGTGTATGCGATTTGTCCGTCGATGACAACAATTTTCCGGTGGTCACGTGCGAAGACGTGGTTGATCCAGGGGAAGCGGATGGGGTCGAACTCGTATATCTGGATGCTGTCGTTCCACAGCGCCTCCAGGTGATGCTTCTTGAGGGGCTTGTTGTTGGAGTCGTTGCCGAAGGCATCAAACAGCGCACGTACCACTACGCCTTCCTTGCGTTTCTCACGTAGCAGGTCGAAGAGCAATGATGCGATGCTGTCGTTGCGGAAGTTGAAATACTCCAGATGGATACTCTGTTTAGCCTGACGTATGGCTTTGAACATGTCTTCGAACTTGTCGTGTCCGCTGAGGAAAAGTGTCACACGGTTGTTGTCCGTAAACCTAATGCCCTTTTCCTTCAGCACTTCCACCATAGCTGAGTCACTACTAAGAACCTGTGCATGGATTTGTTCCATGCACAGTAAAAGTAGTATGATTAGCAAGGATTTCCGCCTCATTGCTTACGGAATCTTAAACGGTACTCGAGCGGCATGATGCCATACTTTTCCTTAAAGGCATGGGAGAAGTTCTCTGCAGTCATGAAGCCGACGTTAGCGGCAAGCTCATTCATGTTGATGTTTGTACGTGTCAACAGTGAGCAGGCGTGCTTCAACCGTAAGTCACGTATGAGCTCAGTAGGCGTCTTCGTCGTGATGTTACGTATCTTGTGGAAGAAGGGTACACGGCCCATGCCCATGGCGTTGGCCATCTCGTCAAGGCTGATGGAGCCTCGGCTCATGTTCTGCAGCACGTATTGCTCTACATTGTACATGAGCTGTTGCTCCAAGACGCTATTCATCGAATAGTCGCCCATCGTCTCGCCTTCCTTATAGATACCGGTGGTGAGTGAGTCGTCCTGTTGCGGCTGGTCAGATACCAGAGCGTTATCCACAGGTATCGTTTCCTCGTCGTTCTGCTCCATGCTGTAGGTCGTTTCCTTCACCTTGTTCTCGCTCTCGTCGAAGTAGAAGGTGGAGGTTGTCATACTGGAGTTCTGACTTTCGAGCATACGTGTCTCACCGCCTTCAATGACATTGTGGTCGAGTTCAATAGGAGCGATACCGAGCACCTTGTTGAAGCGCATAACGGCTTCCTGGATGTTGAAAGGCTTGGCAATCATGTCATCGGCCGACAGCGTGATGTTCAGGTTCTTCATGTCCGAAGGCGTCAGCACGCTGTCAGTCATGAGGATGAATTTCACCTTCTCCGTTGTGGGGTTGGTCTTCAGCATGTTGCACAGGTCGCTACCTGTCATCTCAAGCATATCCTGCTTACAGATAACCATGTCGGGCTTGATGACCTTGATGTCTTCGGCTGCTACGGCAATGTTGTTATAGATACGCAGGTCGTAGATGAACTGCAGCTGTGTCTTGATGAAGTTGAGGAAGGCTTCGTTGTCGTCAATGAAGACCAGCACGAACTTCTGTGCCGTCTTCTCCTGCTCACGTGGCTTGATTTCGTAGGTCAGCTCATCGGCTACAATCTTCGGCAGGCTGACCTCGCCCTTGTCGTTGAGGCCCATGCGCTCGTTGACCGTAGAAATGGCCTTTGCCTCAGGATTCTCCAGCGTTGACTGCATCTCGGCAATACGGGTGATGACCTGAAGCATCTGGAAGTGCAGGGAGTTAAGCTGTTCCTGGCCTTCCAACGATGTTTCCTTCTCGGCGAGGCTGCCGATGATGGTTGTCATGCGGGCCATCGGCTGACGGAGGTCGTCGCTCGTCTGCTTGATTTCTTCGCGCTGACGTTTCAGCTGGTCGATAACGTTCTTCTTGCGCTGCCATATCTCCTTGAGCTTATTGAATCCGAAACGCCACAGGTACATCGTAATGGCAATGAGCAGCACATAGATGACAATCATCCACCATGACAACCACCAGGGATGCAGCACGGTAATCTCCAGCGTACGCTCCTGGTTACTGACGGCACCCTCGGCGCTGACGGCCTTGACGTGCAGGGTATAGGTCTTGCTGCCCAGATCGCGGAACGTCACACCGTGCGAGAGGGCATCGCCGTTGTTCCAGTCGTCGTCCAGACCTTCCATCCAGTACATGAACTGCAGACGTTCGCTCTGGTTGTAGTTACCTGTTGAGAACTTGATGGTGATGGTGTTCTGTTCGTTGCCCAGCTCTAGGCGGCTGCTCTCGTTGAGTGCCTGAGGCAGCAGCACACGGCCGTCGTATTCATGACCTGTCTGAATCTCCTCCTCGCCGACAAAGAGCTGAGTAAGCATTACGCGGGGAAGAGCTTCGGTGTCATCCTTGGTACGCTGACGCACCCAGTTGACGCCATAGAGTCCGCCGAAGACGACGTTGCCGTCAGACTTGGTGATGATGGAACCGACATTGAACTCATTCGACTGAAGACCGTCAGTTGTATCGTAGTTGTAGAGTCCGTAGTGGTAGGTTTCCGTATCGTGACTGCGCTGCACGACGACGCGCGACACACCCTTCTTGGTCGTAATCCAGATGTTGTGGGCCTTGTCCTCTGCCAAGCCGCAGACGGTGTTGTTGGTCAGTCCTTCTTTCTCTGTCAGGTAGTCGAGCTCGTCGGTGTTCAGGTTCAGAATGTTGACGCCTTCACGCGTACCTATCCAAATCAGTCCTCTCGAGTCCTGCAGCACCTGGGTGATGTAGTTGTTGGTCAGCGCCTTGAGGTTGGTGGAGTTACCCGTGATGACCCGCTTCTCGGTTGTTGAGAGGTTCAGCAGGATGAGTCCCTCGGCCGTTCCCACCAGCATGTTGTTGCCTGAGGCAAGGAACAGCGAGGTGATGTTGTTGGTCGAAAGCTTTCCGTTCTCACGTGTGTAGCTGGAGAAGCTGTTCATCTTGGGGTTATACACCTGCAGTCCACCGTTGGAGGCTATCCAGAGGTTACCTATCTTGTCAGCGCAGAGGGCGTTGATGTGGTCGTCAATCAGCGTCTTCATGCTGTCAGTAGCTACAGAGTAGATGGTTACCGTGCCGTCCTTGATGCGGGTGAGACCGTTCTGTCGTGAGCCAACCCACAGGCTTCCGTCAGGAGTAGTGGCCATGCATGTGGTCTTCTTGCTGGCCAGCGGTCCGTCGTAGCCGATGATACCCTTGTCGCTGGTGCCGTACCAGATGTTTCCGTTGGCATCCTGCGCAATGGCTGTGATGTCACCGTTGAGCAGCGACTCAAACTTGTAGATGTTACGTCCGGTATAGGCCAATCCAGATTTCTCCGTACCTACCCACAGTAGATCTGTCTCATCGAAGTAAAGGCTCTGAATGCCAATCACGTCTTCATGCGACTGGTTGTCGTTGATGCTGCGTGGATGAACGGATATCAGCTCCTTGCTTTCAAGGTTGTAGTGCATCAGACCATTACGGTCAGTACCAATCCAGATGTTTCCGTGGCTGTCGCCCGTGACGCTGTTGACGGCGTGGTCCACGCTGATGCCTGACAAACCGAGCTTATCTCCGAAACTGGTGTCCCACTGGTTGGTGTTCTTGTTGTAGATGAAGAGCGTGCCCTGTCCGTAAAGCCAGACATTCTCATTAATATCGGAATAGACCTTCAGACTCTTGGTGTGGCGCAGGTGGTGCTCAGCCACATAGTCTGTCTGCCATACGGTGTGCTGCTGGTGCATGATGTCGCAGCAAACCAGACGGCCGTCGTCATAGACCATGATGGCACCGTCACGACATTCGCCGATGGAGCAAATGATACCCTGTGGCACACCGTGGGTGTCGTTGGTGTAGCCAAACTCATGCAACAGCTGCTGCTGCATGTTGTAACCCACCACGCCCTTGTTAGGTATAGAGGCCCACAGGTTCTTGTGCCTATCGACATACACCAGGTTGGGGTCGCCCTCAATGCCCATGCGACTGAACACCTGTTTCATGTCGCGCTCAAACGTCTCTGTCTGGGGATGATAGACGCAGTAGCCTGCAGCCGTCTCCACCCACAGGTTGCCGTCAAGCGTTTCCTGAATGCTGTAGATATAGCTGTCGGCCAGCGAGGAACCGTCTTGAGAGTCGCTCTGGAAGTTCTTGAACACGTAGCCGTCAAAACGGTAAAGGCCTGCAGGGGTACCTAACCAGACGTAACCCCTGGAGTCTTTCAGAATGCAGTTAATCTGGCTGCTTGACAAGCCGTTCTGGGCATCAAGCGTCTTGAACAGATAGACGCCGGCAGCTGCTATTGGCATGACGATGGCCAGCAGCAGCAGTATCTTTTTGATTTTCTTCATATATCTTACCATCAATTCTCAATTGTTAATTCTCCATTCTCATTATCCGTTGTTCATGAGTGCAGCACTATAGTGGTCAACGACGCCGAGCAGACGGTTGTCGTCGCTGACGACGAGCACAGTATGGATCTTATACTTGTTCATGATACGTTGAATTTCTGTAATCGTTGTCTGGGGCGTGACGGTCTTGGGCTTCGTCGTCATGATGTCGCTCACCGTATGGTCGAAGAACTCTGCCTGCCACTTTTCCATAGCTCGGCGGATGTCTCCGTCGGTGATGAGACCTACGATGCGACCGTCTTTCTCGGCTACGCCCAGCCCCAGTTTGCCCTTGCTAACCAAGATGATGGCCTCGCCTAGGTGCATCTCAGGTGGAATGACGGGCATGTTCTCCGTCAGCATCACATCCTGTGCGGTGGTCAGCAGGCGCTTGCCCAGCTCGCCGCCTGGGTGGAACTGTGCGAAGTCCTGCGGCTGGAAGTTCCGTTTCTCAATGAGGGCAACAGCCAGCGCATCGCCCATGGCCAGCGTAGCGGTTGTGCTGCTGGTAGGTGCCAGATTCAGGGGGCAGGCCTCTTTCTTCACGCTCACGTTGATGTGACAGGTGGAGTACTTGGCCAGCAGCGACTGCGGATTGCCGCTTATGCCGATGATGGGTATCTGCATGTGCAACACCATGGGAATGAAGCGCAGCAGCTCGTCCGTCTGTCCTGAGTTGCTGATGGCGAGCACCACATCGTCCTTAGTCATCACGCCCAGGTCACCGTGAAAGACGTCCAGGGGGTTGATGAAGAACGAGGGTGTGCCTGTCGATGAGAAGGTTGCGGCTATCTTGGCGCCGATGTGGCCGCTCTTGCCTACACCCGTCACGATGACCTTACCCTTGCAGTTGAGAATCATCTCAACAGCCTTGTCGAACTGCTCGTCTATCTGGGGTATCAGCTCGAGCAGGGCATCTGCCTCATCCTTGATGCATTGTATGGCATATTCTCTTGTTGTCATAACTCTTAACTCCTAACTCCTAACTCTTCCACCAACTTCTCCAGTTTGTCCAGCTCCAGCATGTTGGCTGCATCTGAGAGACCCTGGTCAGGGGTGGGGTGCACCTCAAAGAACCAGCCCGTGGCTCCAAAAGCCTTGGCGGCCATCGCCATTGCGGGTACGAAGCGCCGGTCGCCTCCTGTCTTGCCGTCAGCTCCTCCTGGGCGCTGCACGCTGTGGGTGCAATCCATGATGACGGTAGGTACTATTTCGAGCATGTCGCTGATGTTGCGGAAATCCACCACCAGGTTGTTGTAGCCGAACATGTTACCGCGTTCCGTCAGCCATACCTCACGAGCCCCGGCGTCACGCGCCTTCTCCACTGGGTAGCGCATGTCCGTTCCACTGAGGAACTGGGCCTTCTTGATGTTTACCACCTTGCCCGTCTTTGCGGCAGATACCAGAAGGTCGGTCTGCCTGCAGAGGAAAGCGGGTATCTGCAGCACATCGACCACTTCGCCGGCGGGCTTTGCCTGCCAACTCTCGTGGATGTCGGTCAGTACGCGGAGACCGTACTTGGCCTTGACGTCAGCCAGCAGCTGCAAGCCCTTCTCCAGCCCCGGGCCTCGGAAAGAGCGTATTGACGTGCGGTTGGCTTTGTCGAACGATGCCTTGAAGATAATGTCAGTTCCCAGCTTCTCATTGATTTCCACTAATTTAGCCGCTACTGTATCCAGCAGCTCGGGGGACTCAATGACACAGGGACCTGCTATGATTGTACCTTTCATATCGTCATTTCATTACACATTGCCTTGCAAAGGTAAGCATTTTTCCTTAAACATAAATATGTTTAACAACATTTAAACCTGTGGTGCCTCTTTCAGGTGAATGTCGCGCTGTGGGAAAGGAATCTCAATGTTGTGGTCGCCCAGCGTCTGGTAGATGCATGACATGAGGTCGCTCACGGCATAAATCTTCTTGACGGCATCCACCCACACTATGAGCTTCATGTTGATGCTCGAGTCGCCAAACTCAGAGAACACCACCTTAACGGGTTTCGCGTTGTCCATCCATTTGTGGTGTAAGCCGGTGACGGCTTCCTCAATAAACTTGGCCACCTCCTTGATGTTTGTGCCGTAAGCCACGCTGAAGGGGATGAGCGCCAGCACGTAACCATGATTACGCGTCAGGTTCTTGTAGTTTTTCGAGAAAAGTTGTGAATTCTGGAAGGTGATGACTTCGCCGTAGAGCGAGTTGACAATGGTGCTGGTGTAGTTGATGCTGGTCACCTTGCCCATCGTGCCGTCCACATCAATCCAGTCGCCTACCTTGATGCGGCCAGCCATGAGGGTGATGCCATAGTAGATGTTCTCGATGATGTCCTTCATGGCGAAACCGATACCTGTCGATAAGCCGGTGGAAACGACGACCAGCCATGTGAAGTTGACCTTCATGATGCTCAGCGCCAGCAGGAGCCATGCTCCCCAGACGATGACCTGAATGACGTTCTTTCCCATGACGGTGCGGCTCTCGGCTGTCGATGTGTCGGCGTGTACAAAGTGCATCCTGAGGAAGTCCAGGCAGATATTGCAGATGTACTTGAAGAAGAACCACAGACACACGTTGATGGCTATGGTGATGAGGCTTAGCTCGATGTTGTCCGTCTCCAGGAACTTATAGTTGAAAGCTCCCCAGCAGAGGTCACTCAGACTGAAGACGTCAGCTGCCCAGAAGATGCTGAGCATTACCGATGCAATAGCGGTAACAGGCATTGCCACATCGTTGAAGAAACGGAAGAACCAAGTCTTGGTGACAGGTTTCTGGCTGAAGCCGTGACGCTCGGCGTATTGCTTCAGGTACAGTCTGATGCAGGTGATGGTGAGGATGCATGTCAGCTGCATGGTCCACCATATCAGCATCTGCACGGCCATCAGCGTGTATCCCGCCCACGACAGGACGGTTGAAATGATGAACACCGCTAATGAGATGTAAGTGTAGAACATGTCGGAGCGCGGTATGTTCTTGTTGTGGCGGCCTATCATGCTCCATTGCCAGATGGTGCAGAGCAGCAGGATGGGGGGGAAGATGATGTTCACCAGCTCGTTGGGCGTCAGGATGATACGTATGGCAAACACAATGAAGCCAATGACGAGCAGGGGAGTATAGATGCGGAAGGCGCTGTTGATCTGGTCTCCCTTCACACGCAGCAGGAGCGAGATGAGGATAACGCCCAGCAGCCATGCAAATTCCACCAGCAGATTGGACGCCATGTTCAGGAAGTTCTGCTCAATAGTAGCCTGCATCACGCCCATGATGATGGCGAAGGTAATGGTGGTCGTCGCCAGCACAATACTCTTACGCTTCTTTTTGAACTCTTCGGTCTTGAACCGCTTGGGCATCAGCCAGCGGAAGAAGATGAAGTTGAGCAGCGAGGCAATGATGGCATAGATAAGGATGGAGATGAACAGTCCGATGATATAGACGCTGTCCCATTGTGAACCGATGCTGTTCTTGGGGTTGTACTTGCGCTCCACCGTACGAACCATTCTCCGCCATTGTCGCCCGAAGTTCTTCAAAACCTCGAAGTACGTCTCGCTACCGTTTTTAAAGATGCTGGTCTGAATGTCGTTATAGCGTTTCTGCGCGTAGTCGTTAAGGTCGCTCAGACGGTCTTCGGTAGCATCGTGATATTCAATGTATTCCGTCAGTTGGGCGCTGTTCTCCTGCAAGATGTTGCGGATGCTGGTAGCCAGGATGAGACAGGCGTTACGGTTTTCCTGTGCCGACTTGCTCAGAATGGCGTCCGGCACCTCCTGCAGGCTGATGATGAGCGAATCGTAGCGGGCAATATCCACTTTGGTGCGGTTCAGGAACGAGTGGAAGGGCAGCTGTAGCTGTTTGAAGGCCCTGTACTGCTCCGTGGCTTCGTGGCAGGCATAGGTCAGGTCGAAGATGTATTCTTGCTGCTGCGAGTAGAGCATCAGGGCATTCTGGTTGCTTTGTATCATCACGTTGCGCAACTCCTGTCCTATGCGGTCGTCCATCTGGCTGCGACGTTCCTTGCGGACCATCATTTCGCGGTAGTTGGTGGTCAGTTCCGTTCGCAGTATGGAGAGTGTCTGCTCCAGGTCTTTCTCCTTCAGCACGGCGTGTGCCTCGGGCAGTCCCAAAACCATTACAAGCAGTATTAAAAGTATCTTTTTCATCCCTGTTTGCTTAAAATCAGCCGCAAAGATACACATTATTTCAGAAAAAACACTAACTTTGCACGAAAATATAAGCTTTTTATTACTTATGATACTGATTGCAGACAGCGGAAGCACCAAAACCGACTGGGCGTTGGTTGGTGAAGAGGGACAGACGGTCAGGAGAATGACCACCGAGGGCTTTAACCCCATCATGATGGACGTGCCGTCCTTGCCTGAGTTGGGAGACGAATGGAGTGGGGGAAAGGTCTTCTTCTATGGTGCCGGCTGCACGCCCGAACAGGCTCCCAGGGTCCGCGACTTGCTGGTCGGGCTGCTGCCTGATGTGACGCATTGTGAGGTGCACAGCGACCTGCTTGGAGCTGCCCGTGCTGTCTGCGGACAGGAGCGAGGCATTGCCTGCATTCTGGGTACTGGAGCCAACTCTTGTCTCTACGACGGAGAGCGCATCGTGCAGCATACGCCCGCCTTGGGCTACATTCTTGGCGACGAGGGAAGCGGTGCTGTTTTAGGTCGCCGGCTGCTTAACGCGCTCTACAAGGGACGACTGCCCCAGCACCTTCGTGAAGCCTTTGAACAGGAGATGTCCTTGACCATGAACGACGTCATAGAACGTGTCTATCGCCAGCCTATGGCCAATCGTTTCCTGGCTTCGCTGTCGCCATTTGTCGCCCGTCATCTTGACGAGCCGGAACTGCGTAGTCTGGTGATTGACCATTTCCGTGAGTTCCTGCGTTATAATGTTGCCCCCTACAACGCCCCTCAGCTGCCTGTCGGCTTTGTGGGAAGCATTGCCTTCCACTATCAGGCAGAAGTACGCGAAGCCGCTTGTATGGAGGGATTTACCCTTGGCAACATCTTGAAAAGTCCCATTGAAGGTCTGCTCAAACATCATTGTTGATGCCATCCGTGCGATGGAGCCTGCATGGGTAAAAGTGCAAGGGGGAAATTTTTCCCTCTTGTCGCAAACCTACTATTTGCCTAACGGAGGGCGTTACTTCAGATGGGTTGTCCGGTGACTTGGCAAATAAAAGGGGAGCAGTTCGAAAACTACTCCCCCTCATTTCACTCACTTATTCACAAACTTGACTTTCAGTCGAGTTTGTTCTCGTTCGGAAATGAGAGCAGGACTCTCATTTCACTCACTTATTCACAAACTTGACCGTTGGTTGAGTTTGTTCTCGTTCGGAAATGAGAGCAGGACTCTCTTTTCGCTCACTTATTCACAAACTTATGGCCGTTCTGGATGACAACACCCTTGTAGCTGGCGTCAACGCGCTGGCCGGAGAGGTTGTACATCGGAGCCTTAACGCTCTCAGTCTCAATGGCCTTGATGCCGGTACCTTCCTCAGGAACAACCAGCTCAACCTTTGTCAGCGTGAAGCCGAGACCCTGGAAGCGGAGACCGTTAGGCTGCAGGTATGCAAGCGCTGCTTCGTTAATGGTAGCCTGGAAATGATTCTCATCCTTATTAAATTCACCTTGTTCCATCAGCTCAACGAAGTCATCCCAGTTCTGATACTTGAAGATAGGATTGTATTCAGCGGTTACATCCTTTACTGAGCAGTAGATGATATCGCCCACTGCAGCCACGTCGAAGTACTTGACATCAACAGTAGAAGAAACATTCCAGCTGTTATAAACAAGCTCACCTTCCCACATGGTCAGTCTGCCGCCTGCCTCAGGACGCACGGGAACGTCACCACCGTCAGCAACGAACTCTGCGGCTGAGCCGAAATAGATAGCGTCAACGGTTACTTGTGCTTCGCCTTCACCGCCCTGGATGGTCAGCTGCTGCACGTGCTGGGCATATACATCACCAATGCCTACGCCGTCAACCTCAGCGTTACCGTGTACCATGATGGTCTTCTTGTCAATCTTGATGCCAACAATACCACTTCCGTCAGGCATAGGTACTGTTGTAGAAGCAAACACAGGACCCCAGGTGGCTTGTGACGTCCACTCGTCATAGGTAATACCGAAACTGGGTGTTCCAGAAGCGTTTGAGTACAGAATCCATACATAGTCGAACTCCGTCATGTCACGATAAATGTGAAAGGCACCGCCTTTCCAGCCTGCGCTCATCGTAATGGTAGAACCTTCAATGGAACAGTTGTCCCAAGGCGAGAAGCTGTTTACGGGAATCTCTTCCTTAGCGTTTGCACTAACGGCCATCAGGGCCACAGCAATTAAAGTAAAAATTTTTTTCATAACGTTTAATTTAGATTAATATAAAATAGATAATTCTCTTTCGTTTTGGTAATTCGCGTGCAAAGGTAATATATTCCGCGAAAAAATGTTTTGCGTATGGCCTCAAAATGTTAATTATTTGTAACATTTAACATAAATGAGGCATAAAACACGGTAAGAAGATACGTTTTCTTGCGAGTTTTTCCTACATTTGCAAATAAAAACGAAAGACGATGAAAAAGCTGTTATTCCTGATGATGTTGGTGGTGGTGATGGTTTCCTGCAAACAGGAAAACCAGCAGGCTGCCCAGTTTGTAACCGTAGAGAATGGTCACTTCATGCGCGCAGGCGTACCTTATTATTATGTAGGTACGAATTTCTGGTATGGTGCCATCCTCGGCTCTGAAGGCCAGGGTGGCGACCGTGAACGCCTTTGCCGTGAGCTGGACGAGATGAAGCGCATGGGCATTGACAACCTGCGCATCCTTGTTGGCAGCGATGGCGAGCGGGGCGTGAAGACCAAGGTGGAGCCTACGTTGCAGGTGAGGCCAGGCGAGTATAACGACACCATTCTTGCCGGTTTGGACTATCTGCTCATGGAGATGGGCAAGCGCGACATGCTGGCCGTGCTCTATCTGAACAACTCCTGGGAATGGAGTGGGGGCTACGGCTTCTATCTGGAGCATGCCGGGCTGGGCAAGCAGCCGCGTCCTGACGAAGCGGGCTATCCTGCCTTCATGGAGGCCATGAGCAAGTATGCCACCAACGAGAAGGCCCATCAGCTGTTCTATGACTATGTGCGTTTCATCATTGGCCGTACCAACCGTTATACCAACGTGAAGTACGTTGACGATCCAGCCATCATGTCCTGGCAGATAGGCAACGAGCCGCGTGCCTTCTCCACCGATGCCCTGCCCGCTTTTGAGAAGTGGTTGGCTGAGGCCTCCGCACTCATCCGTTCGCTCGACAAGAACCATCTTATCAGCGTTGGCTCCGAGGGCGCCTGGGGCTGTGAGATGAGCTATGACAGCTGGGAGCGCATCTGTGCTGACAAGAATGTTGACTACTGCAACGTCCACCTCTGGCCTTACAACTGGGGATGGGCAAAGGCCGACTCACTCATTGAGAACCTGCCGCGTGCCTGCGACAATACGAAGGAGTACATTGACAAGCACCTCGCCATTTGCGACAAGCTGAATAAGCCGCTGGTGATGGAGGAGTTCGGCTATCCGCGCGACGGTTTCAAGTTTGACGTCGGAACGCCTACCCAGGGGCGCGACGGCTATTACGGATACGTCTTCTCGCTGGTGGTTGAGAATGCCGAGAAGGGCGGGAAGTTTGCCGGCTGCAACTTCTGGGGATGGGGTGGTTTTGCCCAGCCGAAACACGAACAATGGCAGGTTGGCGACGACTACACCAACGACCCCGCACAGGAGGCTCAGGGACTGAATAGCGTCTTCGCAAGTGACTCCACGACGCTGAAAGTCATCCGTCAACAGGTGGATAGAATGAAAAAAGTCAAATAATACAAACATCCGACAACATAGTATCATGGTTTGTCGGATTTTTTGTTTATCTTTGCACCATCTTTTAAGACCCAAAACTGTTGATACCAAAATGAGAAGACTAATTACCCTATTATGGACCCTTGTGACGGTGCTTGCTGTCAGCGCTCAGATTCGCGGTAACAGCATCGCCGTCAGCGTGGTACCTGACCATCAGGACTGGAAGTACGACGTGGGGGAAACGGCTACCTTCAAGGTGTCCGTCACCCGCAGTAACACACTTATTGACAACGTGACCGTGGACTATGCCGCCGGTCCTGAGATGTATCAGGATGTCAAGAAAACAGGTGTGGTGCTCAAGGATGGTACATTAACGCTCAAGGGCAAAATGACAAAGCCCGGTTTCTATCGGGTGGACGTGACGGCCCGCGTTGACGGCAAGGAGTACAAGGGTGCCTGCGGAGCAGCCTTTTCGCCCGAGCAGCTACAGCCCTCGACGTTGATGCCCCAGGACTTTGCCGCCTTCTGGCAGAACGCCGTCAGCGAAGCCCGCAAGACTCCGTTGAACCCCACCCGCCGGCTGCTGCCAGAGCGTTGCACGGAGGATGTGAACGTCTATGAGGTGAGTTTCCAGAACATGCACCCCAACTTCCGCACCTACGGCATCCTCTGCGTGCCTGTGAAGCCCGGCAAGTACCCTGCTATGCTGCGTGTGCCGGGTGCCGGTGTGCGTCCCTATGGCGGCGACGTCTATTCTGCTTCCCAGGGCGTTATCACGCTGGAAATCGGCATTCACGGCATTCCCGTCACGATGGAGCAGAAGGTCTATGACGACGTCTTCAACGGTGCCCTGATGAACTATTGGGAGACGGGCATGGACGACCGCGACAAGTCTTATTACAAACGCGTCGTCATAGGTTGCATCCGTGCGAATGACTATATTGAGCAATATACGGAGTGGAACGGGCAGGGGCTTGCCGTAACGGGCTCCAGTCAGGGTGGATTCCTCACGCTGGCCACAGCAGCCCTCGACAAGCGCGTCACCTGCTATGCGCCGGTACATGCGGCTCTCTGCGACCATACCGCCTCGCTCAAGGGCGTTGCCTGCGGCTGGCCCCACTATTTCTACTGGAACAAGGGAAAGGGTGAGGAGAAGAAGATAGAAGTCTCCCGCTACTACGACGGCGTGAACTTCGCCCGTCTCATTACGGACAAGCAGAAGGGCTGGTTCTCATTCGGCTATAACGACGACGTGGTGCCTCCCACCACCGCGTGGGCCACGTACAACACCGTGAAGGGCCCGAAGGAGATTTCCCCCTATCAGGCCACGTGGCACTTCTGGTTCCAGGAGCAGTGGGACGAATGGGAGAACTGGCTGCTGAAAACGTTGAAGAATTAAGTCAACTTTGCAAGTCGAGTAAGGAGTTGAGGAGTACTACTTGAAGAATTAAGTCAACAAACGTTACAAAAAAATACAGAAAATGAAACAGTTTCTATTGTTTATCTTTGGGCTGTCATTGTTTGCAGCACCCTTGAACACGGCAAATGGAGGATGTAGTAAGAAACCGCAGGAGGAACCCGTTGAAACACAGGTAGAACAGCTGATGAACCGGCTGCATGTGCTGAGGGAGAAAGGCGTCATGTTCGGTCATCAGGACGATCCGTTCTATGGCCTCACCTGGGCGTACGACAAGGACTCCAGCGACGTGAAGACGGTCTGTGGCGACTATCCTGCCGTCATGGGCTTTGAGCTGGGCGGCATTGAAATGGGCGACGAGAAGAACCTCGACAGCGTGCCCTTCACCCGCATGCGTGAGGAAATCCAGAACCACTACCGTCGCGGCGGCATCGTGACCATCAGCTGGCATCCGCGCAACCCCCTGACCACCATTCCCGGTGGCGGCAATGCCGGGCAGAAGTTTCCTGAAGGAACGGCCTGGGACGTGAGCGACACCACCGTTGTCAAGAGCATCCTGCCTGGCGGCAAGAAGCATGAGGAGTTCCAGAAGTGGATGGAGCGGGTTCACGACTTCCTGGCATCGCTGAAGGATGACCAGCAAGTGCCTATCCCCGTTATCTTCCGTCCCTGGCATGAGAACACGGGCTCGTGGTTCTGGTGGGGCGAGAAGCTGTGTACTGCCGATGAGTACAGAGCCCTGTGGTACATGCTGCAGGATTACCTGAGCTTAGACCTTGATTTGCAGCTCCTGTGGGCCTATTCGCCTGGTATGGCTCCTGACCTGACGGAAGAGAAGTACCTGGAGCGCTATCCTGGCGACGACCGTGTGCAGCTGGTAGGCATCGACGGCTATCAGTGGGGTACGCGTGAGGACTTCATGAGCCAGCTCGACCAGAACCTCGACATGCTGACCAAGTTTGCTACTCATCATGAGAAGATAGCTGCGCTGACAGAATGCGGCCTGAAGAACCTGACTGAGCCTGACTGGTGGACAACGGCTTTGATGCCCATCGTTCACAAGTATCCCATCAGCTATCTGCTGGTGTGGCGTAACTATAAGGAGGAGTGGTTCGGACCATCGCCCTCGAAGCCTGATGCCCCCTTCTTCGTAGAGTATTATAACGATGATAAGTCATTGTTCCTGAAAGATATACAGTAAAAAGAATATATGAATTTCAAAGAAAAAGTATCGGCCCTGCGAGCCCATCACGAAGAGCTGCTGAGCCGCAAGAATGAACCCATGGAGTGGGGGAACGGCATCTACGACAAGTGGAAGTTCCCCATTCTGACTGCTGAGCATACGCCCCTGGAGTGGCGCTATGACTTTTGTGAGCAGGACAATCCCTTCCTCATGCAGCGTATTATGATGAATGCCACGCTGAACTCTGGTGCCCTCAAGTGGCAGGGCAAGTATCTGTTGGTAGTACGTGTGGAAGGAGCCGACCGCAAGAGTTTCTTCGCTGTGGCAGAGAGTCCCAACGGCGTGGATAACTTCCGTTTCTGGGACGAGCCCATCACAATGCCCGACGACGTGATACCTGCTACCAACGTCTATGACATGCGCATCACCCAGCATGAGGATGGCTGGATCTATGGCGTGTTCTGTGCCGAGCGTCACGACGACTCACAGCCTGGCAACCTTAGTGCTGCTACGGCTACGGCTGGCATCGCCCGCACGAAGGACCTGAAGACCTGGGAGCGCCTGCCCGACCTGAAGACGAAGTCGCAGCAGCGCAACGTGGTGCTGCACCCTGAGTTCGTCAACGGAAAGTACGCTTTCTATACCCGTCCGCAGGATGGCTTCATTGATACAGGTTCTGGTGGCGGCATTGGCTGGGCACTCGTCGATGACATCACGAATGCCGAGGTGAAGGACGAGACCATCATCTACGAGCGCAAGTACCATACCATTACGGAGGTGAAGAACGGTGAGGGTCCGCACCCCATCAAGACCTCGAAGGGCTGGCTGCACCTGGCTCACGGCGTGCGTGCTACGGCAGACGGTCTGCGCTATGTGCTCTATATGTACATGACGGCGCTCGAAGATCCCACGCGAGTGATTGCCCGTCCGGGTGGATTCTTCCTCGTGCCTGAGGGCGACGAGTATCTGGGCGACGTGATGAACGTAGCCTTCGCCAACGGCTGGATTGCCGATGAGGATGGTAAGGTGTTCATCTACTACGCTTCGGCCGATACCCGCATGCACGTGGCTACAACGACCATCGACCAGCTCATTGACTACTGCATGAACACGCCCGAGGACGGCTACTACACAGCTGCCAGCGTGGAGACCATCAAGAAGCTGGTGGCAAAGAACCGCGCCAACAAATGATCGAAATAATGTAATAACGAAATAACGAAAAAACATGGCTACTTTAAAAGAAAAAATCGGTTATGCGCTTGGTGATGCCGCAGCGGGTGGTATTACCTGGAAAGTGATGTCTATAGCGTTCCCGCTGTTCTTCACCAACATCTTCGGACTGACCGTTGCAGACACGGCGACGCTGATGCTCATAGCGCGCATGTTCGACGTGGTGACCGACCCGCTCATGGGTTCTTTGTCAGACCGTACGCAAAGCCGCTGGGGTACCTACAGGCCGTGGCTCATCTATGGCGCCATCCCCTTCGGACTCATCTTCGCCTTGCTGCTCTATACCCCCGACTTCGGTATGACAGGCAAGCGCATCTGGGCCTATTCGCTCTATCTGCTCATGATGGCTGTCTATACGGCTGTGAACGTGCCCTACGGCTCGCTCCTGGGTGTGATGACGGATGACGACAACGAGAAAAACCAGTTCTCCTCGTTCCGTATGGTAGGTGCCTATGCTATGGGCTTCATCACGCTGCTCTCGTTCCCTTACATCATCGAGATGATTGGTGGTGACAAGATGCCCGACGGCGAATATACCGTTGCTGCCAAGCAGCACCAGTATGCCCTCATCGGTGTGATGTTTGGTGTCTTGGCTGCTGCCGGTACGTTGGCCTGCGGACTGCTTACCAAGGAGCGTCTGAAGCCTATTCGTGCGGAGAAGTTCTCGTTCAAACCCTTTGCCGACCTGTTCAGGAACAAACCCTGGATTATCCTCACGCTCATCGGCGTCTGCATGAATTTCTTTAACGGCTTCCGCTATGCTGTGGCTGGCTATATGTTCGAATACTGCATGCATGGCGACGTGACTGTCAGCGGACTCATCATCAACTATACCGTCTTCATGACCTTCGGCGAGGCTACTTGTATGGTCTTCGGAGGCGTGTCGCCCGTCTTCACCAAGAAGGTAGGCTCCAAGCGTATGGCCTTCCTCTGGGCAGGCGTCATCTGCTTCGTCACGTCTATCATCTATTTCTTCATACCCATGGATCCCGCCTATATCTGGCTGATGATTGCCGTTGTCATCCTGACATCTATCGGCATCGGTATCTACTCGCCGCTGTTGTGGTCGATGTATGCTGACGTGGCCGACTATGCTACTGAGAAGAACGGCACCTCTTCAACGGGACTTATCTTCTCCAGCGGTACGATGGCCATGAAGTTCGGTACGGCCATCTCTGGTTCGCTCGTAGCCCTGCTGTTGGGTATTGCTGGCTTCATGTCGGGTACCGACGAGGTAACGGGTGAGACTATCATCACCATTACCGATATGGAGTCGGTACGCAGCATGGTGTGGATGCTCTTCTCGCTGTTCCCCGCAGTCATCGTGGTGATTATGATGGGATTGCTGTATGTGTATCCTATTAAGAAGTAATAGAAAGTTGAAAATTGAAAATTGAAAGTTGAATAACTTTCTGTCGCCATAACATGAGAAAAGAAATAGAAATCATGAGACAGGAAATGCAGGATGTGTTACAGAACAACATCCTGCGTTTCTGGCTTGAGCAGATGCTGGACCGCGAGAACGGCGGCTTTTATGGTCGCATGGACGGGCGGGGCGTGCTGCATCCTGAGGCCGAGAAGGGTGCTATATTGAATGCCCGCATCCTCTGGTCGTTCTCGGCAGCCTATCGCGTACTCAGCGCCTCTGGTGCCAATAGTGATCTCGGTGCCACTGGCGGAGGACTCAGCGACAAAACCGCTGAGCACACTATTGGGGCTTACCTCGCTGCCGCCACCCGTGCCAAGGACTACCTCATCGACCACTTCATCGACCCGGAATACGGCGGCGTCTATTGGAGCGTTGATTACAAGGGCCATCCGCTCGACACGAAGAAGCAGTTCTATGCCATAGGGTTCGCCATCTACGGACTCTCCGAGTATGCCCGTGCCACGGGCGACCGTGAGGCGTTGGAGTATGCCTTGCAGCTTTTCGACTGCATCGAGGAGCACGCCTTTGATCCTGAGCACAACGGCTACATAGAGGCTTGTACACGTGACTGGCAGCCCATTGCCGACATGCGCCTGTCGGATCTAGATGCCAACTATCCCAAGTCGCAGAACACCCATCTTCACATCATTGAGCCCTACACCAACCTGTTGCGTACGCTCCGTGAGCTGCAGGCGCAGCAGACGTGTGACTATGTGCCTGTGCTGGGCTCTGTGCTGCCTATCGGCATTGCCAGTTCCCAGGACGATCTGATGCGTGTTGAAGCCTCCCTGCGCAACCTTATCGACATCTTTCTGGACAAGATTCTCAATCCTGAGACGCACCACCTTGACCTCTTCTTCGAGATGGACTGGACGCGTGGTGCAGGACGGCTGGAAAGTTACGGCCACGACATAGAGTGCTCGTGGCTCCTGCACGAGACTGCCCTTGTCTTAGGTGACCAGGATGTGCTGCGCAGGGTGGAACCCGTCGTGCTCCAGGTGGCTAAGGCCAGCGATAAGGGCTTGCGTCCTGACGGTTCCATGATTCACGAGGCCAACCTTACGACAGGCCACGTGGACGATGACTTGCATTGGTGGGTACAGGCTGAGAATGTGGTTGGCTGGTTCAATATCTACCAGTATTTCGGTAATGAGTCGGCGCTTCAGAAGTCACTTCGCTGCTGGGATTACATCAAGCGACAGCTCATTGACTTTGAGAACGGAGAATGGTATTGGAGCCGTCGCAGCGATGGCTCGCTGAACCTCGAAGACGACCACGCCGGTTTCTGGAAATGTCCTTACCACAACAGTCGTATGTGTCTGGAAATCATAGGAAGAAGCTCCTCCATCTGAGGAACTTCTTCTTTTTTAGAATATACCGAGGATCTTCTTTTTCTTCTTCCCAGTGCGGCGCTCTTCCTCTTCCTGCTGCCGCTTCTTTTCCTCTTTCTTCAGCTTCTTCTGCAGTTTCTTTTCTTCCTTGGCCTTTTTGTCCTCCTCAGAAAGACCGTGGAACTTGATGCCAGGATGCGTAATCTTCATCTTGCTCATGTCGTCGGTATTCGTAAACGAGAAGTTGAAGTAGAGGTCACGGTGCTTGCCCAGTTGCATGACGTCGCCTGTGGCTACGGCACCGTCACTCTTGATGTCGGCAGTCAGACGGCGTACGTGAACGCCCATGTACGAACAGTCGTCAACCGTTGCGTTGACCGTTCCAATGGGCAGTTTGCCGCCTTTCTTCCTGCGCATGATGGCCGTTCGCGGCTTCGAGATGTCGATGCTGAACCTGGCGTTTGCCTCCACGTTTCCCAACTTCTTGATGTCCATGACATTGCCCAGTGCCAGGTTCTTGGTGCTGGCCTGTCCTACAAGATACTTGCTGATTTCGTCCAGATAGAAACTGAAGTTCATGCTGCCCATGTTCGTCTGCAGCAGTCCCTGGAACTGCTCTTTCTTGTAGAGCACGTGGAAGTCTCCCGTATAGCTGAGGGTTCCCAGTCTTTTGAGCTGTTTCATCATCAGTTTCTTCACCGTAAACTGGTTGATGATCTTCTCCGCCATGCTTGTGGTGGTTTTCATGCGGTTGACGTGGAAGTGAACGTCCAGCAGCTCCTTCTCCTTCAGGTGGCTGATGTCGCCCACAGCGCTGACGGTCAGCTGTTTGTTGTCGGTATATACCTGCACATTGCGGAAGCTGAGTGTGCTGTCCGTGCCGCTCATGTTGAGGCTCAGGTTGAGGGGTAGGGTAAACCTGTTCAGCGCCAGGGCAAACGGCCTTGCAATGTCCTTCAAGATGGCACGGCCTGTGATGTTGCCGGTCGAGAACGACAGTTTGGTGCCCTCTTTCTTGTTAGGCAGCTGCATCACGGCGTCAGCAATGTGCAACTTGGTGTCCGTCTGCTGCACGTCGATGTCTTTCAGGTAGAGTATGCCCTTCGTGTAGGTGGCCTTGGCCCTCAGGTCGCGGAAGTCTATACCCGTGATGGAGTCGGTGGCCTGACACTCGTTAAGTGCTATCTTCAGCGAGTCCTTGACGCTGGTGTCAAGGGTCAGCTTCGCCTTCGCGGTGATATTCAGATGCCCCACGTCGAAGAATCCACGCTTGGGTTTACCCACGTTCTTGCGCGGCAAGCGGTTGTCCGTGCGGAAGCACAGCCCCTCCACCTCGGCCTGGAACACCTTCCCCTCCTGCGTGGCTTTCAGCTTATGAATGCAGGCCCAGTTATCCACAGGCCCTTTCTTCTTCTCTGCCGTCCAAGCAGCCTGTATGCTGTCTGCCTTGAGCGTCTTGCTGTCGTACTTTGCCGATAGCAGCCTGAGGTCATACTTGTCGTACTTCACGTGGATGTTCTTAAGCCACACGTTGTTCACGTCGAGCATCAGCTTCTTTTTCTTCTTCAGCGAGTCCTCGGCCACTGGCTGCTTGTTTTTCTTGAAGGCGTCAATCACAAACTGGTAGTTGGCGGGTATCGAGTCGGTCTTCTTCGTCAGTACGGCATCAAGGCCCTCCAGGCCAGCCTCTTCCACCACGATGCGGCTGCTCAGCAGCGGCAGCAGTTCGAGGTTGGCCGACAGCCGTTCAATCCTGACCATCTTGCGCTGCTCCTGATCGTCAATCTCCACGCCGAGCAGGTGGATGTTGCCGCCCAGCAGGCTGATGTCAGCACCCTCAATGTTCACGCGTGTGCCCAGCTTGTCGCTCAGCAGTTGCGTAGCAAGCGCCACAATACGTTGTTGCACCGGCTTCGTGTTCAGCAGTACGAAACCGAGTATGAGCAGCACCACCAGTCCGATGGCGGTGCCTGCCAGCGTCTTCAGAATAAGCGGCAGTTTTTTCTTCATTGTGTGCAAAGGTACGAATAAGCGAGAAGAAAACCAAAAGAATTTTGGATTTTCTCGAGGAGTTTTTTCGTTTTTTTGCATGTCCGCAGCAAAAAAATAAATCTTTAATCTTTAATCTATAATCTTTTTTGTACCTTTGTCAGCAGAAACTAAAAACATAGTAAAAGTATGAAGAAAGTATTGTTCATTATTCTGTCGTTCTTTGCCGTCCTTCAGGTGTCGGCACAGTCTGATGACCGTCCGCAGTTCGGCGAACAGCCCCGTCTCGTTGTAGGCATCGTGGTTGACCAGATGCGCTGGGATTACCTGTCGCGCTATTACAGCAAGTTCGGCGAGGGAGGCTTCCGCCGTCTCATCGGCGAGGGCTTTAGCTACAACAACTGTCTCATCAACTACGTACCCACCATCACGGCCATCGGCCACACCAGCGCCTATACAGGCACTACGCCCGCCTTCCACGGCATCTGCGGCAACAATTTCTATCTGGACGGTCGCAAGGTGTATTGCACTTCCGATTCGACGGTTAACCCTGTTGGCTCCGATAACGACTATGCCGGCAAACAGTCGCCCGTCAACCTCGTTGCCACCACCATCGGCGACCAGTTGCGCCTGCATTACGACTTCCGTTCCAAGGTCATTGGCGTCAGCTACAAGGACCGCGCAGCCATCTTCCCCGCTGGCCGCTCGGCCAATGCCGCCTACTGGCTCGACACCAAGAACCGTCAGTTCATTACCTCTACTTATTATATGCAGGAGCTGCCCCAGTGGGCAAAGGCCTATAACGCCGAACTGGCAAAGAATCAGGAGTTCAAGCGCGTGGGCACTGACGTGGGGCTTTATCCCCTCTGCGGACACATCACCACCGACATGGCCATTGCCGCCCTCAAGGGGGAACGCCTCGGACAGGGTGACGTGCCTGACATGCTCTGCATCAGCTACTCTGAGACCGACGTCATCGGCCACAAGTGGAGCACGCGTGGCGAGCATACTGATGAGGCCTATCTGGAACTTGACAAGGACATTGCCCGTCTTCTTTCAGCACTCGACGCACAGGTGGGACGAGGCAACTACCTGCTCTTCCTGACAGCCGACCACGGTGCAGCCCATAACTGGAAGTTCATGCAGGACAACAAACTCAGTGGAGGACCGTCGGTGACCGACGAAATCAAGGAGCGTATCTACGAGGAGCTCGCCTCAGACATGGGTGATGTTCACGGCATCATCGGTGATATCATGGATTATCGCGTCTTCCTCAACTGGGAAAAAATCCAGTCTCTGGGACTCATCACGGCCGACGTTCCCCACCAGATTGTTGAAGCCTTGCGCAAGGAGAAACACGTCATCTTCGCCTGCACCTTCGAGGACCTTGCCACAGCCGCCCTGCCGCCGCTGCTGCGCGACCGTGCCCTCATGGGTTACTACCCTGGACGCTCAGGTGACATCATCTTCTTCCCCAAGCCTAACTACTACGACTATGGCTCCTGGTCTTCGCCCATTGGCACCACCCACGGCCATTGGAACCCCTACGACGCCCATATCCCCATGCTCTTCTTTGGCTGGCATGTTCCCCACGGCAGCAGTCCCCGTGAGACGCACATCAACGATTTCGCTCCCACCGTCTGCTCCATGCTCCACATCCAGCAGCCCAATGCCTGCACCGGTGAGGCATTAACGTTCGATGAGTAAATTTTTCGGAAAGTAATTTGGATAATTGGTATTTTTTTTGTACCTTTGCAACATCCAGAATCTCTAAAAAGTTAAACAAACGGCGGGCGCCCCTTTGCTTGTTGGGCGCCCGCCCTTTGTTTGTCTGGCGGGCGCCCTTTATTTGTCCGGCGGACGCCCCTTGTTTACTTTGCTGCCGGCTCCTTCTTTACTAGTCGGCACCTTCCTCTCAAATAGTCGGCATCTTTCTCTTAACAAGTCGGCACCTTCCTCTCTAATAGTCGGCATCTTCCTTTTTGTTTTCCCTTGGGTAGTCCTTTATTCGGAGAGGGTACCCCGCTGGGGTGCTCTTTCATTTGTTCTCACCAATTCGTACCTTTGAGACTGGCATCTCTTAGGTTCTTTGACCTAAAGGTACAAAGCGGCAAAGCCGAGCGGGCTGCACGCAGAAATGAAAATAAATTGCATTTTATTTTGCATTTCGCTCAATTTGCACTACCTTTGACCTAAAGGTCGAAGGCACTCTCGTTCGAAAGAAAAAATAAAAAACGGTTTTTATTTTGTTCTTTGCTCACTTATTCGTACCTTTGCACCCGAATTCGCGAGAAGACATTATAATATATTATAAAACATTATGAATTTTACTTTGTTAATTACCGTTTTAGTGACGGCTATCACACTGGTTCTGGCGGCTTACGTCACAGCTAAGCTGATAGGACCTCGAAGCTACAACAAGGTGAAGGGCGAACCCTATGAGTGTGGTATTCCCACACGGGGCACGTCGTGGCTTCCGGTGAGCATCGGGTTCTATCTGTTCGCCATCCTGTTCCTCATGTTCGATGTGGAAACGGTGTTTCTGTATCCGTGGGCAGTCGTCGTGAAGCAGTTTGGTGCTGCGGCGTTGCTGAGCATCGGCTTTTTCTTGGTAGTGTTGGTTTTAGGCCTGGCATACGCCTGGCGGAAAGGAGCGCTGGAATGGAAATAAAGCCAAAAATCAAGAGTATTCCCTACGAGGAGTGGAAAGACAACTCCACGCTGGAGAAGATTGTTGACGAGCTGCATGAAGGCGGCGTCAACGTGGTGACGGGCTCCCTGGACAAGCTGATCAACTGGGGACGTGCCAATTCGCTGTGGTCGCTGACCTTTGCCACGAGTTGTTGTGGTATTGAGTTCATGGCCTGTGGCTGTTCGCGTTACGACTTTGCACGCTTCGGCTTCGAGGTGACGCGTAACTCACCCCGTCAGGCAGACCTGATCATGTGTGCAGGTACCATTACGCACAAGATGGCTCCTGCCCTGAAGCGTCTGTATGACGAGATGGCAGAGCCGAAGTACGTGATTGCCGTCGGTGGCTGTGCCATCAGCGGTGGCCCGTTCAAGTCAAGCTACCATGTGGTGAAGGGCATCGAGGAGATTGTTCCCGTCGATGTGTTCATTCCTGGTTGTCCGCCGCGTCCAGAGGCCATCATGTATGGCATGATGCAGCTGCAGCGCAAGGTGAAGATTGAGAAATTCTTTGGTGGCGCCAACCACAAGCAGACCGCTGAGGAGCGTGAGCTCGGCGTATCGAACGAGGAGCTGACCTTCCGCGAGAAGCTGGGCGACCGTCGCCGTGAGCCCATCGTGGTAACGGAGGTTCCGCAGGAGTTTGTAGAAGAGATGAAGGCCAACAGCCAACAGCCAACAGCTGAAGGAAAGGAGGAACAGGCATGAAACTGGAATTCTTATCATTCGAATTTGACAAGTTCGCACAGGAGATGCAGGACTTGAAAGACAAGAAGGGTTTTGACTATCTTGTCACCATCGTTGGTGAGGACTTCGGAGCAGAAGAGGGGCTCGGCTGTATCTATATCTTGGAGAACAGCGAGACACACGAGCGTTGCAGCGTGAAGATGCTGGCCAAGACGCAGGTCTGCGGCGACGGCATCGCTTCAAACGGTACTGGAGAGACCGACGGCCAGCTGGTTCCGTATATTCCTTCTGTCATCAATATCTGGAAGGTTGCCGACCTGCTGGAGCGTGAGGTGTATGACTTCTACGGCATCGTGTTCCTGGGTCATCCCGACATGCGCCGACTCTTCCTGCGCTCTGACTTCAAGGGATTCCCTTTCCGCAAGGACTGGAAGTTCAATGACGAATATACGCTGGAGGACGATGTGGAGCCCGACTACGGTCTGGAGTACTACCTGGACAAGGACGGTGTCCTGCAGTCGAAGCAGAACAAGCTGTTCACCAGCGACGAGTACGTCATCAACATCGGTCCGCAGCACCCCTCAACCCACGGTGTGCTCCGTCTGCAGACGGTGCTCGACGGTGAGGTGGTGAAGCGTGTGTATCCGCATCTGGGCTATATCCATCGTGGTATAGAGAAGATGTGCGAGAGCTATACCTATCCTCAAACCCTCGCTTTAACTGACCGTCTTAACTACCTGAGTGCCATGATGCATCGTCATGCACTGGTGGGTGTCATTGAAGAAGGTCTGGGCGTGGAACTGACCGACCGCATCAAGTATATCCGCACTATCATGGACGAGCTGCAGCGACTCGATTCGCACCTGCTTTATGTAGGTTGCTGTGCTCAGGATATGGGTGCGCTGACGGCCTTCCTCTACAGCATGCGTGACCGTGAGCACGTGCTCAACTGCATGGAGGAGACTACGGGTGGACGACTCATTCAGAACTACTACCGCATCGGTGGCTTGCAGGATGACATCGACCCCAACTTCGTGGAGAACGTCAAGAAGCTCGTGGCATACATGAAGCCCATCATTCAGGAGTATGTCGATGTGTTTGGTGACAACATCATCACGCACAAGCGCTTTGAGAAGGTTGGCCCGATGTCGAAGGCCGACTGTATCTCGTATGCCGTGACAGGTCCTGCTGGACGTGCCTCTGGCTGGAAGAACGACGTTCGCAAGAACCATCCGTACGACATGTACGACAAGGTGGAGTGGGAGCAGATTACCATGACCGGCTGCGACACGATGGACCGTTACACCTGTCACATCCAGGAAATGTACCAGAGCCTCAGGATTATAGAGCAGCTCATCGACAACATTCCTGCCGGTGACTTCTACGTGAAGCAGAAGCCCATCATCAAGGTGCCTGAAGGACAGTGGTACTTCTCTGTCGAGGGTGCCTCAGGTGAGTTCGGTGTCTATCTCGACTCACGCGGTGACAAGAGTCCGTACCGTCTGAAGATGCGTCCCATGGGACTGTCGCTGACGGGTGCGCTCGACCCCATGCTGCGTGGACAGAAGATTGCCGACCTCGTGGCAACGGGTGCAGCTATTGACTTTGTAATTCCTGATATTGACAGATAATAATATGTTCGATTTTAGTATAGTAACACAATGGTTTGACCAACTGCTTCGGGTGTCGGTAGGATGTCCCGACTGGTTGGCAATATTGATTGAGTGCGTGCTGGTAGGCGTAGCCATTCTGTTGGGCTATGCGCTCATTGCCTGTGCGCTGATTTTCATGGAACGTAAGGTCTGCGCCTATTTCCAGTGCCGTCTGGGCCCGATGCGCGTAGGCTACTGGGGCTTGCTGCAGGTCTTTGCCGACGTGTTCAAGATGCTCATCAAGGAGATCTTCTTCATCGACAAGGCCGACAAGTTCCTCTATGCCGTGGCACCTATCCTGGTGATTATCGGTAGTGTGGGTGCCTTCTCGTTCCTGCCCTGGAACAACGGAGCGACCATCCTCGACTTCAACGTGGGCGTGTTCCTGCTGACCGCCATCTCCTCGATTGGCGTGGTGGGTATCTTCCTCGCAGGATGGGGCTCTAACAACAAGTATTCGGTAGTATCGGCCATGCGTGGTGCCGTGCAGATGATCAGCTATGAAATGTCGCTGTGCCTCTGCCTCATCACGGCTGTCATCCTGACGGGTACCATGCAGATGTCAGGCATCGTGGATGCTCAGACGGGTCCCTTCAAGTGGCTCATCTTCCAGGGACACATCCCTGCCATCATTGCCTTCCTTGTATTCCTCGTGGCTGGTAATGCAGAGGCCAATCGTGGGCCGTTCGACATGGCAGAGGCTGAGAGTGAGCTGACCGCAGGACACCACACGGAGTACAGCGGTATGGGCTTCGGCTTTTTCTACCTGGCCGAGTTCCTGAACCTCTTTATTATCGCAGGTATTGCTGCTACAGTATTCCTGGGCGGCTGGGCTCCTGTGAACATAGGTATCGAGGCCTTTGACACGGTGATGAACTACATCCCCGGCTTCGTATGGTTCATGGGTAAGACCTTCGCCCTGGTGTGGGTGCTGATGTGGATTAAGTGGACGTTCCCCCGTCTGCGTATTGACCAGATTTTGAAGCTCGAATGGAAGTACCTGATGCCGCTGGCACTCATCAACATCGTGCTGATGACGGTTGTCGTTGCGCTGGGTATATATATTAAATAAGGTATAGATATGGAAGATAATAAAACATATTTTGGAGAAATCGGGCACGGGCTCAAGACGCTGGCGACAGGTATGAAGATTACCTGGCAGGAGTACTTCAAGGACTTCTTCACCAACAAATCGACCGAGCAGTACCCCGAGAACCGCAAGACGACACTCCATGTGGCCAAGCGTCATCGCGGACGCCTGGTATTCAAGCGCAATGAGGACGGCAGCTACAAGTGTACGGCCTGCACGCTGTGTGAGAAGACCTGTCCCAACGGCACCATCAAGATTGTGAGTCACATGGCCGAAGACCCTGAGACGGGCAAGAAGAAGAAGGTGCTTGATGACTATCAGTACGACCTGGGCGACTGCATGTTCTGCCAGCTCTGCACCAATGCCTGCAACTTCGACGCCATTGAGTTTACCAACGACTTCGAGAATGCCGTATTCGACCGCTCCAAGCTGGTGCTGCATCTCGACAAGGAGGTTTATGAGGGTGGCTCGCTGCCTCACCTGATTGACGGTGGTGCTCCGCAGGAAATCGGTAAGTTTAATACTAAAAAGAAATAAACGGCTATGGGAAATATCATTATGTTTTGCATTCTCGCCGTGGTCATCATCGGCTCAGCCCTGCTGTGTGTGACGACCACGCGCATCATGCGCGCTGCAACGTTTATGTTGTTCGTGCTGTTTGGAGTGGCAGGCATTTACTTCCTGCTTGACTACACCTATCTGGGTGCAGCTCAGATTTCAGTCTATGCCGGCGGTGTGACGATGATCTACGTCTTCGCCATCCAGTTGGTAAGCAAGCGTACGCTGCAGGGACTGACGGAGAAGGTAAAGGCCAGTCGTCTCGTCTGTGGCGGCCTGGCAGCCGTAGCCGGTCTCGTGGTGGTTGGCCTGATTCTCTTGAAGACGGGCTTCTACACTTTGGCTCCCGCCAACACGGAAGTTCCGATGGAGGCTGTGGGCAAGGCGCTGGTAGGCGCTGGCAAGTACGAGTATGTGCTGCCGTTCGAGTTCATCTCGCTGTTCCTGCTGGCATGTATTATCGGTGGTTTAGTAGTAGCAAGAAAGGAGGATAAGAAGTCATGATACCTGTTGAATGTTATTTCGCGCTGAGTGCGCTTCTGTTCTTCATCGGCGTCTTTGGTTTCGTCACGCGTCGCAACCTCATCGCCATGCTCATCTCTGTGGAGCTGGTACTGAATGCCGTTGACATCAACTTTGCCGCTGTGAACCGTCTGCTCTATCCCGAGGGCATGGAGGGTATGTTCATGACGCTCTTCGTCATCGGTGTGGCTGCTGCTGAGTCGGCCGTCGCCATTGCCATTATCATCAATGTCTATCGTAACTTCAAGAGCGACAGCGTTGACAGTATCAAAAACATGAAATGGTAGTTGAAGGTAATAAGTAAAAGTGAAAAATTATGGAAATATATAGTTATTCGTTCCTGATACTCATGTTGCCTGCGCTGTCATTCGTGATACTGGCGCTGGCGGGCATGAAGATGTCGCATAAGACAGCCGGTCTTATCGGCACTACGTCATTGGGACTGGTTACGGTGCTCTCGTACTGGACGGCGTTTGCCTATTTCACGGCAGAGCGCACGGCAGAGGGAGCCTTCGCCACACTTGTCCCCTATAACTTCACCTGGCTGCCCCTGGGCAATCTGCACTTCGACATGGGAATCCTGCTGGATCCCATCTCGGTGATGATGCTCATTGTCATCTCTACGGTCAGCCTTATGGTACACATCTATTCGTTTGGCTACATGCACGGCGAAAAGGGATTCCAGCGTTACTACGCCTTCCTGAGCCTGTTCACCATGTCGATGCTCGGCCTGGTGGTAGCCACTAACATCTTCCAGATGTACCTGTTCTGGGAGCTCGTGGGTGTGTCCAGCTATCTGTTGATTGGATTCTACTATCCGTTGAAGCCCGCCATTGCCGCCTCGAAGAAGGCATTCATCGTGACGCGTTTCGCCGATATGTTCTTCCTGATTGGTATTCTGCTGTTCGGCTACTATGCCGGTACGTTCAGCTTCGACTTTACCGTGTCGGGCGATGTTCGTGCGGTGGCCGGAGCTGCCTTCGTGCTGCCTACCGCCCTGGTGCTGATGTTCATCGGTGGTGCCGGTAAGAGTGCCATGTTCCCCCTGCACATCTGGCTGCCCGACGCTATGGAGGGCCCGACGCCTGTCTCGGCACTCATTCATGCTGCTACGATGGTGGTGGCTGGTGTGTTCCAGATTGCCCGTATGTTCCCCCTGTGGATTCATTATGCTCCTGAGACGCTGAGCGTGGTGGTATGGGTAGGCGTGTTTACTGCGTTCTATGCCGCTGCCGTTGCCTGTGCGCAGAGCGACATCAAGCGTGTGCTGGCGTTCTCCACCATTTCGCAGATTGCGTTCATGATGGTGGCGCTGGGCGTCTGCCTGCCGGGCCATGAGGCAGTCATCGACGCACATGGTTCGTTAGGCTATATGGCTTCCATGTTCCACCTGTTCACGCATGCCATGTTCAAGGCCTGCCTGTTCCTGGGTGCCGGTTGCATCATCCACGCTGTCCACTCCAACGAGATGGCGCTGATGGGAGGCCTGCGCAAGTACATGCCTATCACGCATGCTACCTTCCTTATCTCGTGTCTGGCCATTGCCGGTATTCCGTTCTTCTCGGGTTTCAGCTCGAAGGATGAGATTATCTCGGCCTGCTTCCAGTACAGCCCTGTAGTAGGTTGGATTATGACAGGTATCGCCGCCATGACGGCGTTCTACATGTTCCGCCTGTACTACGGCATCTTCTGGGGTACGGAGAACAAGGAGGCTCATGAGCATCACACACCGCACGAGGCTCCGCTCACCATGACCATTCCCCTCATCGTGCTCTCCGTCATCACCGTCGGTGTCGGTGTCTATAGCACGCTGGCAGGATTCTTAGGGTGGGGTGGTTCCTTCGGCAGTTTCGTGACTGCCAACGGTCAGGACTATACCATTCACTTCGACACGCAGATTGCCGTTACCTCGACGATTATTGCGCTCATCAGTATCGCTGTGGCTACCTATATCTATAAGGGTGAGCAGCAGCCCATTGCCGACCGTCTGTACAAGACGTTCCCCAAGCTGCATCGCGCTGCCTACAAGCGTTTCTATCAGGACGAGATCTGGCAGTACGTCACGCATCGCATCATTTTCCGCTGTGTCAGCACGCCTATTGCCTGGTTCGACCGCCACATTGTTGACGGCACGTTCAACTTCATGGCGTGGGGTGCCAACGAGGCAGGCGAGAGCCTCCGCCCCTGGCAGAGCGGCGATGTCCGTCAGTATGCTGTCTGGTTCCTCACCGGTGCAGTGGCATTAACATTACTTTTGCTCGCGTTATAAATCGAAAATCGAAAATTCGAAGTTATGAATATATTAACATTATTCGTAGTAATTCCCGCCTTGATGCTTCTTGGCCTTTGGCTGGCCAAGAACCTGAATCAGGTGCGTGGTGTGATGGTGGTCGGCGCTTCGTGTCTGCTGGCCCTGTCTATATGGCTGACCGTCTATTTCATTCAGCAGCGGGCTGCCGGCAACGTTGATCCCATGTTGCTGGTGAGCCGTCTGCCCTGGTTCAAGCCCCTTCATATTGAGTACGCCATTGGTGTGGATGGCATCTCGGTGGTCATGCTGCTGCTCTCCAGCATCATCGTGTTCACTGGAACGTTTGCCTCCTGGCAGCTGAAGCCCCTGACGAAGGAGTATTTCCTTTGGTTCACCCTGCTCTCTACGGGTGTGTTCGGCTTCTTCATCTGCACCGATATGTTCACTATGTTCATGTTCTACGAGGTGGCCCTCATCCCCATGTACCTGCTCATCGGTGTCTGGGGAAGCGGTAAGAAGGAGTATGCTGCCATGAAGCTCACGCTGATGCTCATGGGAGGCTCCGCCCTGCTCATCCTGGGCATCCTCGGCATCTACTACTTCAGTGGTGCCACTACCATGAACGTGCAGGATCTGGCTGCGATGCACAACATTCCCGTTGACATCCAGAAGGTGCTGTTCCCCTTCATCTTCATTGGTTTCGGTGTGCTGGGAGCCCTGTTCCCGTTCCACACATGGTCACCCGACGGTCATGCTTCGGCACCTACCGCCGTCAGTATGCTGCATGCCGGCGTGCTGATGAAGCTGGGAGGCTATGGCTGCTTCCGCGTAGCCATGTACCTGTTGCCTGAGGCTGCCAACGACCTGGCGTGGATCTTCCTCATCCTGACAACCATCTCGGTGGTCTATGGTGCCTTCTCGGCCTGTGTACAGACCGACCTGAAGTACATCAACGCCTATTCGTCGGTGTCGCACTGCGGACTGGTACTCTTCGCCCTGTTGATGATGACGAAGACTTCCTGCACAGGTGCCATCCTGCAGATGCTCTCACACGGTCTGATGACGGCACTCTTCTTTGCCCTCATCGGTATGATTTACGGTCGTACGCATACCCGTGACATCCGCGAGCTGGCAGGTCTGATGAAGATTATGCCGTTCCTGGCTGTGGGCTATGTCATCGCCGGTTTGGCCAACCTCGGTCTGCCGGGTTTCTCTGGATTCATCGCTGAGATGACTATCTTCGTGGGTTCGTTCGAGAATGCCGACACGTTCCACCGTGTAGCAACCATCATTGCCTGTACGTCTATTGTCGTCACCGCAGTCTATATCCTGCGCGTTGTCGGCAAGATTCTGTACGGCGAGGTGGAGAATAAGCACTATCTGGAGCTGACCGATGCTACTTGGGACGAGCGTGTGGCAGTCATCTGCCTCATTGCCTGTGTTGCCGGTCTGGGCCTGTTCCCCTTGTGGGCAAGCAATGTCATTTCAGATGCTGTCGGCCCGATTCTTGCAAACATCATGTAAATTGTAAATTGTCAAATTGTAAATTATAACAATGAATTATAGTCAATTTTTGCTGATGATGCCTGAGGCAACCCTCGTTGCCATATTGATTATCGTCTTTTTTGCTGACCTCCTGATGAAGGGTGAGCAGAAGGCAAAGTCCTTAGGAGTGCTGACCGCGCTGCTGCTCTGCGTACAGCTTGTTCCCTGCTTCCTGGCTAATCCTGAGGAGGCTTTCGGAGGAATGTATGTCACCAGCGCTGCCGTCAACGTGATGAAGGTGATTCTGACTGCCGGCACGCTCATCGTCGTGGTCATGGCGCAGACGTGGCTGTCCCCCACTAATCAGTCATCCCTCACCAGTCATCCTTATTCCGGTGAGTTCTATACCCTTATCGTCTCGACGCTGCTGGGTATGTACGTCATGATGTCGAGCAACCATTTCCTGCTGTTCTTCCTCGGACTCGAGATGGCCTCCGTGCCCATGGCCTGTCTGGCTGCTTTCGACAAGTGGAAGAAGAGTTCGGCTGAGGCTGCTGCCAAGTATGTCCTTGTGGCAACGTTCTCCAGCGGTGTGATGCTCTTCGGCATCTCGTTCATCTATGCGGATGCTGGAACGCTCTACTATAGCGATATCTGCAGCAAGCTGAGCACGTCGTACATCTTCTCTCCGCTCATGCTTATGGGACTGGCCTTCTTCTTCAGCGGACTGGGCTTCAAGCTCTCGCTCGTGCCCTTCCACTTCTGGACGGCCGACACCTATCAGGGTGCTCCAACACCCGTCACCGGCTATCTGAGCGTCATTTCCAAGGGTGCTGCCGCTCTCACGCTGCTCATCGTCTTGGAGAAGGCGTTTGCCCCCATGGCGCAGTACTACCAGTACATGCTCTACGTGGTCATCATCCTGTCTATTACCATTGCCAACCTGTTTGCCATCCGTCAGACCGAGCTCAAGCGCTTCATGGCGTTCAGCTCCATCTCGCAGGCAGGCTACATCATGCTGGCAGTCATCGGTAATGACTTCCAGCTCTCTACTACGGCGCTGATTTACTACGTCCTGGTGTATATAGTGGCTAACATGGCCGTCTTCACCGTGATTAACGTGGTGGAGCACAAGGGACAGCCAACAGCAAATGGCCAACAGCTGACAGCAATGTCAACCTACGACGGCTTCTACAAGACCAACCCCAAGCTGTCGTTCCTCATGACGCTGGCCCTGTTCTCGTTGGCAGGTATTCCTCCGTTCGCAGGTATGTTCTCGAAGTTCTTCGT
>JAILHP010000086.1 GCA_024695705.1 Prevotella sp.
GAGGGACTCGAGGACGTGGAACTCGACGAGAAGGGCTACATCTACGCCACCCTGCCGGCTAACCTGAAAGGACAGCGGAAGGAGCCCCCCACCATCGGCTTCATCTCACACTACGACACCAGCCCCGACTGCTCAGGTGCCGACATCAAGCCGCAGATTATACGCAACTACGACGGCGGCGACATTCTGCTCTCCGAGGGCATTGTCTCGTCCCCAACTAAGTTCCCCGAACTGTCGCAGCACGTGGGCGAAGACCTCATCGTGACTGACGGTACGACGCTGCTGGGTGCTGACGACAAGGCAGGCATTGCCGAGATTGTGCAGGCTATGGTCTGGCTGCAGCAACACAAGGAGATTCCTCACGGAAAGATTCGCGTGGCCTTCAATCCTGACGAGGAGATTGGCATGGGTGCCCACCACTTCGACGTGGAGAAGTTCGGTTGCGAGTGGGCCTACACCATGGACGGCGGCGAAGTAGGTGAGCTGGAGTTTGAGAACTTCAACGCTGCCTCCGCCAAGATTACCATCAAGGGCATCAGCGTACACCCGGGCTATGCCAAGGGTAAGATGATCAACGCCAACGCCCTGGCTGCTGAGTTTGCCAAGATGCTGCCCGAGGACGAGACGCCCGAGACCACCGAGGGCTATCAGGGCTTCTACCACCTGCTGGGCATCCAGTCGAACATTGAGCAGGCCAAGATGAGCTACATCATCCGCGACCACGACCGTGACCGCTTCGAGGACCGCAAGCGCTTCATCCAACAATGTGCCGAGCGCATGAACGAGAAATACGGCGAGGGAACGGTACAGATTCTGGTCAACGACCAGTATTATAATATGAAGGAGAAGATTGACCCGCAGATGCACGTCATCGACCTGGTGCTACGTGCCATGCAGGAGACGGGTGTTGCACCCCAGGTCCGCCCCATTCGTGGTGGAACGGACGGTGCCCAGCTGTCGTTCAAGGGTCTGCCCTGCCCCAACATCTTTGCCGGCGGCATCAACTTCCACGGACCTTATGAGTTCGTCAGCATCCAGTCAATGGAAAAGGCCATGCAGGTCATTGTCAAAATCTGCGAACTCACAGCAGCCTACAACGACTAAAAAACAATAATCAGACTTCATTGAGCGCATCAATGGCATCCTGTTCTCCAACCACCCAGAGGATATCACCAGGTTGGAACTTACGAGTGGGCTTGACGGGGGTAAGGTTTTCCTTACCCTCTTCTAGTCCTACAACCATACAGCTGTAGATGGAACGGATGCCGCTGGTGGCCAGCGTCTTGCCGATAAAGGGACTATTGTCGTCGATGATGAGCTGGTGGAGCTTCATCTCACGACGTTCAAAGTCTGTATCCTCGCCAAACACCTCCTTCTCAACGGCCTGTCCAAAAGCAGCAATTTGCTGGTCGTTGCCGATGACCTGAATCTTGTCGCCAGGGAAGATAAGGTAGTCGCCGTCAGGGATGTTCAGGCGGTAGTTGGCACGCAGGATGCTGCTAACGTGAACGCCGTACTTACTACCGAAGGCGAGCTGACGCAGGGTGTGGCCCATCCATTGTGTATTCATGGGAACGTCGAACTCGGCCATGTGGATGTCACGGTCAAGCAGGCGGCCTTCATAGAGCGGCTTTTTCCTGCCGCTGACCTGTGCCTTGATATCGCGAGAACGCAGGTTGTTCAGGAAGAGACGTTCCAGTCGGATGCTGTTGCGCTTGATGCTCCTTGAGAGTATCATCAGTGCCACGACGACAATGCCTAGTGTAATGAGAATGGCAGGAGTGAAATGGCTGAGATGGTTACAGACAGAAAAGACAAATGCCACAGCTATGGCCACACGTACGAGGATGGTGAACAGCAAGGGCAGACGGTTGCGGCCGTTCTCTGTCCAAAGTGCCTTGAACTCCTCGCTGTGGTTTTTCTTCATCACCATGGCGCGCAGGAAGGGTGAAATCATCAGTATGGTGAGCAGTCCGATGACGGTGTTGAAGATAATATGACGGAGGGTGAAGGGCGATTGCTGGACGTTGAGTGGTGACTGGAAAATAAAGTCAGTGAGCAACGGCTGTACGAAGGCAAACATGAGGGCGATGACGGCCATGGTGAGTATAGAATAAACCACGGTATTGATGCCCATCTGCACGAGCAGGCGCTTCCAGTTGCTGTGTCCCTTGCCGACGGAGGAGCCGGCAGAAAGATGGTTGAGTATGTTGATGAGCCGCTTGGGCATACGCCGTTCCAGCTGTGCCGATGCAGGCACGGAGAGTCGGATCATGTAAGGAGTCAGGAAGGTGGTGATGACGGAAACAGCCACCACAACGGGATAGAGGAAGTCGCTGATAACGCCGAGCGACAATCCTAAGGAGGCGATGATGAACGAGAACTCACCGATCTGCGCCATGGAGAAGCCGCAACGCACAGCCGACTTGAGTGACTCACCTCCCAGCATGAAGGAGATGGTGCCGAAGATGCTCTGTCCGATGAGGATGGTCAGCACCAGGGTGACTATAGGCAGGGCGTATTTGACAATGATGACAGGGTCAACCAACATGCCGACAGACACAAAGAAGACGGCTCCGAAGAGGTTTTTCACCGGTTCCACCACTTTCTCTATGCGCTCGGCCTCCACCGTCTCAGCCAGAATGCTACCCATGATAAAGGCGCCGAAAGCCGACGAGAAGCCTACCTTTGACGACAGCACCGCCATGGCACAGCACAGTCCGAGTGACACGATGAGCATTACCTCGGCGTTGATGAGCTTACGGACGTAACGCAGTGCGATGGGAATGGCAAAGATACCCACCACCAGCCAGAGGATGAGGAAGAAGACAATCTTCAGCACCGACTCCAGCATCTGCCCGCCATCGGGGTTCTTGCCGCTGGCAATGGCGGAGAGCATCACCATCATGACAATGGCGAGGATATCCTCCAGAATCAGCACACTCATCACCATGCCGGCAAACTTCTGCTGGCGCAGTCCCAAGTCGTCGAACGCCTTATAGATAATGGTAGTGGATGACATGGCAAGCATACCACCGAGGAAAATGCAGTCCATCTGCGACCAGTGGAAGAGACGTCCCACAAAGACGCCGAGAAACGCCATGGAGAAGATGATGCAGAGGGTGGAGATGATGGGCGAGATGCCCATCTTGAGAATCTTCTTGAACGAGAAATCGAGTCCTAAGGAGAACAGCAGGAACATGACACCGATGTCCGCCCACATGTGAATGCTCGTCAAGTCAACCACGGAAGCAGTATAAGGCATGTGAGGCGAGACCAGAAAGCCTGCCACGATATAGCCCAGCACCAGGGGCTGTTTGAGTTTCTTGAATACCAGCGTCACGATGCCTGCTACCATAAGCATCAGCGCCAGATCTTTAATCATTGGTTCTAATTCTGCCATAGTCTTAAACTCTTACCATTCACCATTCACTATTCACCCATCAATACCATTGTACGGCTCCGGAGTAGCTGCTGCGCTTGTCGTATTTCAGCACATCGGTAAGCGTGGCAGCATTACAGCGGAACGAGAAATTATAACTGGTATAGGGAGCCAAGGTCACCTCGCACGACATGTTGAAGCAATGAAGATCACGCGAGAGCGATGCGGTGGTCATGGAAATTTTCTTATTCTCGAAGTCGTAGCCGCTTCGGAAGTTAATGTCCCAGCCGTCAGAAATGCGCAGGTTGCCGCTGACGTTCAGCGTATGCGACAGTTTATAGGGATAGCGCATGGTGTTCGTATTGAACTTGCCCGAACGGTTTTCGCTGACGGTGATACCATAGCCGAAACTGAGCGACCACGGCATGCTGAACGCCATGTAGCCGTCCTCGTCGGTCTCTGCCTTCTCCGACGATTCACGCTTTGCCCGATGGGCCCCTTTCTCCATGTCACGGTCCATGTTGGAGTAGAAGGCATCCTCAAACTTATCGTCCTCCTCCGTATCACGGTCATCGGTAACTTTCCGGTCTTCGTCAGTTGACTCTCCCCTGAGCCAACGGAAGAACTTGGCCACCTTCGTATTGTCAAGGGTATAGGAGATGTTCTGCGACAGACTCTGGAAGCGGCCCCACTTACCCTTTTCCCAATAGGTGGTATTACGGCTCTCCTGAGGATTGCCCAAGGAGTCAAGCTCATAGACATAGCTGGCGAACGACGTGCTGAGGTTCAGCGTATAGCTCTTCGTGAGCTTGATACGAACGGAGGTGGAAAGGGGACTCAGCGGCTGGTCGTGAGAAGCAAAGTTGTATGACATGCCGAAGCGCAGCTCGTCAATGAGGCTGATTTTCTTGAAACCTGTCGTGTCGGCATCACTCCTGATTTTCATCTCCACGTTGTTAGAAAGGTCAATCGACATGCTTCCCGTCCTGCCCTTCGTCAGCGGCGGACTGAACAGGTAACCTTGATAGGGCGAGTACTCCACCATTTCGACGCTGCCGTCGGCATTGGTCTTCTGGTAGGTCTTGAAATAGCCGTAGCGCGAGGCACTGAAGTCGGGCGCATGGCTGAAAGTAACGGTAGGCGTGAGGACGTGGCGGATGGCCACAATCTTGTCGCCGAAGATCTTACGGCTGGGAACGTACATACCATACAGCTTTGTGGTAAGTCCCAGGTTCAGGCTCCAGTTATAGACGTTGTGGAAGCCGGACACGGTGTCCGACACCTCGCTCTGCGTCACCTGGTCCCATGACTTCTGCACGCTATTCAGGTACATGCGGTCCGTGAAGTTAAACGAGGGGTTCACGTTCAGCACGTCGAAGAGGGTGAAGTTGGCCGAAATGGGAATATCGTGCTTCATACCGTTCTGCCAGTCACGGTTCAGCTTGGTATGCAGGATCTTATCTTCTTTGGCGGTGATACTGTTACGTATCTCACCCTTATACTGTATGCCAATCTTCTCATACCAGCGCTCCTTGCCTCCGCTCTTACGCTTGAAGGGGTAGAAACGGGTAACGGAGATGTTCAGACTGGGCAGGGTAACAGAAATCGTAGAGTCGCGCATGTTCTGGTTGAAGTCAAACGTCGAGTTGAGCGTCATGCCGATGCTCGAGAACTGCGTCTGCCACGAAATCGATGATGTTCGTGTGGTCTGCGTGAGTGCCTGGGGGTTATACATCGACGTCAAGTTGTTACGCTCGTAGTTCTGCGTAGAGTAGTTGACACGTGCCGACAGCGTGCTGAAGGGGTTGGCCTTCGGGTCCTGGTTATGCGTCCACGTGAGCTTGAAGCTAGTGTCCTTCTGGTAGTCGGGCATGTTCTTGTCACCCGTCACCGTACTCTGGTAGCTGACGAGGAACGAGCCGTTGAACTTATAGCGCTTCTTGTAGTTCGAGGTTGCAGTGGCACTCCAGGAACCCTTGGTATAGATGTCGCCGATGAGTTTCAAGTCCATCTTGTCGCTGATGGCGAAGTAATAGCCACCGTCACGCAAGTAGAATCCGCGTGACGTCTCGTCGCCGTAGGTCGGCATGATGAATCCTGAGGAATAGTTCTTCGTGAAGGGGAAGAAACCGTAGGGAATGGCGAAAGGCAGGGGCACGTCGGCCACCACCAGGTAGGCCGGTCCGAAGACCACGTCCTTGCCGGGTCTTACCTTGGCACGCGACAGGGCAAGGTAGAAGTCAGGGTGCGGCTCGTCGCAAGTGGTGTATTTACCATGCTGCAAGAACAACTCTCCGTTGGCACCACGCTTGGCCACCTCCGATGTGAGGAAGCCCTCGTCCTGCTCTGTATAGACGCCGGTAATGAGGCCTTTCTTCGTCTTGAAATTGAAAGCGATGGTGTCGTTCTCGTAAGTGTCACTGCCCATCTTGAAGATAGGAGAACCTTTCACCACGCCCAGTGAGTCGCTGGTTCCTGATGCACGCACAATGTTGGAGTCCAGACTCATGTGTATCTGGTCACTCTGCAGGTTCATGTTCTCATACGACACCACAGCCGAGCCATACAGATGGGCCACGCCCGTTTCTGCCTCGTAAGTCATGGAGTCCTGAGCCGAATACTCCACAGGAGCCTCGATGCTGTTCTTGCGCTGACGGTTCAGGCTGTCAAGGCGTAGCGAGTCGTCAATGGCCTTATTTCTCTTATACACAAGGAGTTGCAGGGAGTCCATCAAGGTAGTATCGGGGATAGCCTCGCCAGAACTTTCCAAAAGGGAAGGCTGACCTATGGAGTCGGAATTTTCCACCCCTTTTGAACGGGTAGTATCAGGAGCAGTATTGTCAGGGATTACGCTATCCCTGCATTGGTGGTATCCTCTCCCTTCCTTCGAGGAAAGAGGCTGGGAGTGGGTCAGCTTGAAGCGCAAAGAAGGCAATCCCGCCATCATAAAAATGGTGGCGAAAAGCAGGATAAATATGAGCGTATTTCTTCTCACGGCTGCAAAGGTAATAATTTTAGAGGAAAAGTGAAGAGTGAAAAGTGAAGAATTTGCTACCGCCCCCTTTCTTTTTATCTTTTTAACCTTTTAGCCTTTCCCCTTTCACTGAAAAGTCGTACCTTTGCTGGCGCATAGTGAAATATACATTATTTAATATGAAACTGATACGATTATGGATGATAGCCGCCATCCTTTCTTGCGGCATTGCGCCAGTCATGGCGCAAGATACTCCAGAGGAGTTTACTGTTGCCTCGCTGAATGTTGACGGACTGCCCAAGAAGCTGTTGGTCTTCAAGGTAAATCCTGACGGCCCAGGCGACGGTGGTTCTGCACGCATCGGCAAATACCTGTGGAAGAAAGGCTACGACCTGATGTTCCTGCAGGAAGACTTCAACTTCCACAGCGTCATCAGCGTGTTTCTGGAAGACGACTACCAGATGGACGAATGGAGCGGTGATCTAGGCGTCGAAGGCCGTAACATCGATTTCCTGCACCTGCAGAACCACCGTTTCGAATGTGACGGACTGATGGCCTGCTGGAAGAACGACCTGACGGTGACACCTGCCCCCCGCGTGCCCTGGCAGCAGAACTTCGGAAAGTTCAGCCACGCCAACGACGAGATGGTGACCAAGGGCTTCCGCCGTTATGAGGTGACGCTGAGGGACGGCACGCGCATCGTCTGCTACAACCTTCACATGGATGCCTCTGATGACTGGGACGAGGAAAACGCCAACGACGCTAACGACAAGGCTGCCCGCATGGCACAGCTGGCACAGCTGAAGGCCGACGTGATGAGTCAGATGGACACGCGCCCCATCATCATCCTGGGTGACTTGAACTGCTTCTACGGCCGCGATGCCCTGAAGGCTGAGTTCATCGACGCCATCAACGACTCTGGACTTGGAACCATTGCCGACGTGTGGGTGGAACTGAAAAACGACGGAGCCTACCCCACCGACAAGGCACAGGGAGAGGAAGCAGGCGAGACATTAGACAAAATCTTCTATATCAACCCTGCCACAGGTGCGCAGATTCAACCTGTAGCCTTCTCAGTCGATAAGACAGGCTATACCTACGATGAGAAGCCGCTGGGCGACCACTATCCCCTGTCGGCCACGTTCCAGGTTACCTCGAGGGCAACGGCCATCGATGCACCCACCGTCAACCCCCAGCCTTCAACCCTCAACCAGTATTACAACCTGAAAGGCCAGCGCATCAGCAAACCCCAGGAGGGTATCTATATTATTAATGGTAAAAAGGTGAAAAAGTGAAAAGCAATATGAAAAAGCTATTATCCATTATATTCCTGCTTATCAGCCTGACCAGCGTTCAGGCGCAGGACATCAGCTACAACATCCTGGTAGAGCGTGACAGCACCGTAAAGGCCAAGCTCGGCAGTCTCACGCTGGGTTCACGCGAGGTGAAGTACTTCGTCTATGAATATCCCTCGACCGACCCTGACGGTCAGGCAGTCAACATAAGCGGCGTCATCATGGTGCCCTCTGACATCGTCAGCGGTAACACCCCCTGCGACGGCATCATCATGTACAACCACTACACCATAGGTGCCATGGAGGATGCTCCCTCCATCGGCGGCAAGGGTCTGGAGGCTATCAGTGCTGCCATATCCAACCCATTGAAGCCCAACTACATCTTTGTGGCCAGCGACTATATCGGCTACGGCTCCTCGGCTTCGCATCCGGCTGCCTACCTGTGTGGCGACACCAATGCCCGCAACTGTCTGGATGGGTTGTTGGCTGCCCGCAAGTTACTCGAAGACAAGCAGATACCGCAGGGCAAGCACCTCTTCAACCTGGGATTCTCTCAGGGCGGAACTGAGAGTATGTTTGCCGCCAAGCTGACTGATACAGAAGACAAGTACAAGGGAATACGTTTCGACAAGACTTTCTCTGGCGGTGGACCGCTGGATTATGAGACCATTTATAAAGCCTACGTGGAACGCGACGATTGCGAAGACGTGGCCGACGTGGTGTTCTTCCTCATCAACGTCAACGAGAACTGCCACCTGGGAATCGACTACGCCCAGCTATTCAAGGAACCCATGGCTTCGAAGGCACAGGAGTACTTCACCACAAAGGACAAGGGTGTGGTATCTGCCATCGGAGTTACGTCAATGGAGAAAATCAGCGAGGTGCTCCAGCCTGCCTATATGGATCTGACCAGCGATGAGTCGAAGGCGCTGCAGGCAGCGCTGAAGAACATCGGTGTCATGGAAGGCTGGGAGCCTGACCTCACCAAGCGTTACTATATTGAGCACAGCCGTCACGACAACTATGTACCCATTCAGAGCGTACGCGGCATCATTCCCTGGATGACGGAAAAAGGCTTCAAGCCCACCATCGTGCCTGGCAAGAGTAACCTGCAGACCGCCACACTGGTCTTCAAGCTCAAGCACCAGCAGTCGGGCATCGTATGGGCCATTCAGACCATGGCTGCCATCCAGTTCTGGCCTGTGCTTTACTACGAAGGCGAGCAGAACCGCTACTACCACGAAGTGGTACACGACCTGAACCTGATGAAGGTGGTCAAGACGTTAGAGAGCTGGGGCATCGACCTGCATAAGATTGTCAGCGACGGAGGCAATGCGCCTGCCTTTGACGAGGTCATAGAGTCTGGCATAGCCGACGGAACCCTCGACCCCAACGGTAGCGCCTGTCAGATACTGACGGCTCCCCTCCAGGCAGATTTCCTGACCACGCTGATGAACGTGCTGGGAAAGCTCGACCTGACGCTGCAGGATGCCTACGAGATGCTTGCAGACTCAGGTATCACCATCATGGACATCCTCGAAGTCTATAACTACATCAAGAATGGCGACGAAGGTTCTGCACCCGAGTTCACACTTGAACAGGATGTGGAGGCTCCCCTCTATCTGCTTCGCAGCTACGAGCAGCAACTGGCCACCTGGTACATGCTGGCAGGCTTCGACGTCAACTACGATGCGTGGGGGAATTAAGTTCAAAGCGTGTCGCCCACTCCATGAAGCGGGTGACACCCTCTTCGCCGAACTTGCGAAGGGAGTTGGCTGCCTGCTCAATGTTTTTCTCACGGTCAGGCGATGACTTCGAGTAAAACTTGTCGGCATAGCAGATAATCTGCTCCTCCAGCGTTTCAGGCATGAAATCACGATCAAGCGGCAAGGGCAAACCTTGCCGCTTGATTTCTTCACGTGTAATGCCAGCACCCGTATGCCGCTCGCAGACACGGGCAAAAGCCTCAAACGTTGAACATTGCCTCAACATCTCTGCCCCCATCATGCCATGCCGTATGTAGGGCTCTGTACCGTAGCAATGAATGCCAGGAGCATCGCAACGAACGATGCCGATGTCGTGGAGCATGGCGGCAGCCTCCAGAAACTCCCGGTCAACATTCCACTCCGGATGATTATCCGCTATCTTGAGAGCACGGTCAGCCACCTGCCGGCTATGTCTGAGCAGCAGTCGGCGCAGCTCGTTGTCCTCTGGATAATAATTATGTATAATGTTTAGACAGTCCATCTTATTATTGTTTTAAATCTCCCTTATCCATGCTTCAATAAAACTATCCATAAATCATCTTTGTCAATCAATTCCTCCGGCGAATAGGCCGTCGCCACTCCTTGGCACGAACTCTGATGTTATTCGCCAGACACTCGCTGTAGAGCCAAGGCTCGCAGCTGTGGATGTCACCCACATTGAGGAAACCTTTGTAGCGTGCATATTCAGAGCCGCTGTAGCCGCTGACAACGAGGACGTGGTGCTCTGGCGACAGCGTAACGGTAATGGTGTCGTGGAGCGTGGCGGGAGCAGCGTCCGTACGCCAGTTCACGGGATTAATGCAGATGTCAGAGGCGGAAATGACAGTGTCATATCTAACCAGGACGAATTATCGCTGCAAAGATACACATTTATTTGCGAATTTTCAAACGTTTTGCCAATTTTATGAGGGAATAATTAGTTTATGTTGCCAATTTTATAAAGGAACTATCATTCTTTGAAAGCAAATCCAATACATCGACTTTCAAAAGCGTTTTCTACAAATTTGTGACTGAAAGAATGAAAAAAACGACTCACCAGCAATATCCTGTGTTTAGATTTTAACAATCTGCAAATTAAAACACAGCAAAGGCCGTACCTTAGGGATAGAAACTCGGTAGGTTTCGATGGGTTTGCTCGGAGCAAAAGGTGAGATTGGCGTAAGCAAAGGTTTTGCGTTCTTACGGGTCGTTCGCCGCGTGTCGGAACATGCTGAAAAAAGATGTTTTGACAAAAACAGTGGACGCTGCAAATAATCGCTATCATTCAGGTCATTTGCTTCGCTGTTGGAGAAATTGCAATCGCTTGACGACTGGTAAGCCGCTTATTGCGACAAATTTCGGCCTCACACCCTAACTTTGTCGCAATCTCAAGTGGTTGTCGCAACAAAACGACAAGAAAAACATGAAAAATGTTGGAATGAGGTATTTTTCGTCATAACTTTGCACCAAGAAAACAAAGTATTAACATTTAAAAAAGATAAGAGTTATGACAACCACTTCTTCTTTCAGCGCAGCGTTCTGGGACTGCAGCTTTTCTAATTCACTTTTTGCCATTTGCCTGTTATATGAAAAAGAGGAATGAGGGAGCCCTCATTCCTCATTTAATGATTAATTTTCTCTTTCTATCCAGCCGAGGTTATCGCCACGACGTACCTTGGCGCCCTGCTTGGCTGCAACTTCAACAAGCTTGCCGCCGAGGGCAGCAGGAATGGGAACAATCTCGTTCCACGGAGCCTGGATGTAGCAGAAGGTGTCACCCTCCTTGTACTTCTGACCCAC
>JAILHP010000123.1 GCA_024695705.1 Prevotella sp.
TCACTCGATGGTAAGCTCATCCGCAAGCAGACTGTCAGCCTCGCTGGCCTGAAGGGTGCTTACATCGTGAATGGACACAAGGTCGTGCTTAAGTAAAAAGCCTCACCCCCAACCCCTCTCCAAAGGGAGAGGGGGGATAGGGTTGATGTAGCTAAAGTTTATTCATTAAGGAGCGCAGTCAAACAACGGCTGCGCTCCTTTTATTTGGCTATATAGGAAACGACGCGTTACTGTACGGGAAACGACTCGTTTCTGCCGTTCAAACAACCGGTTTCTGCCGTGGAAATCACTGATATCTGGCGCAGAAACCACCCTAAACAGGTCGTATTGACGAAAAAAGCAGACATCCTATCGGATGCCTGCTTCTGTTGAAACTTAAATGGAAATGGTTAGAGATCTTCGGGAAGGCCTAACTCCTTGGCAAGTTCTTTAGCGTAAGCGTCATCTTCTATGACTTTCTTGCCGTTGTCAGTGCCTTTAGCGATTTCCTCAAACTCGTTCATCAGATTCTCGTAGTCGGGGTACTTCTTCTGAATCTCAGCCATCTTGGCCATGACCTCAACAACCTTTGCGCCATCAGCCTCTTCGCCTTCGGTACCTTCAAGGCCCTTCATGATTTCCTGCATCTCCAGCATCATGGGCTTAACAGCCAACATGCAATCCTTCATGGCTGCCTTCCACTCGTCAACGCTCCAGTTTGCACCTTCAGCCCTTGCTTTCTCTACAACGTCCTTCAGGTTGGGAGTAGCGCTCTCTTTTGAACACGAAACCATGCCGAGGCACATCACCAGGGCCAACATTCCTACTAATACTTTTTTCATAACTTTTTGGGTTTTTAGTATGACTAAATAATTTTATCGTTGCAAATGTAGCTCTTTTATTTGAGATATGCAAGGATTTGGGCCTTTATTTTTGTTTTTTCACTGAAAAAGGCGTGCCCGGGGTGGGACACGCCTTTCGCTTGTTATCTATCCTGAAGTTATTAGAACTTAGCCATTTTAATAGCGTCAATGGCACATTCGTCACCTTTGTTGCCCAGTCGGCCGCCGCTTCTGTCCTTTGCCTGCTGGAAGTTTTCCGTGGTCAGCAGTCCGTAGATAACGGGAACGTTACCGGTGGCGTTGAGGCGGGCAATGCCTTGTGTGACACCCTGACAGATGTAGTCGAAGTGTGGCGTCTCGCCACGAATGACACATCCCAGGATGATGACGGCGTCATAACCGTCGTTGAGTGACATCTGATGTGCACCGTAGATGAGTTCGAAAGAACCAGGAACGGTCTTGACGTGTATGTTCTCTGGCAGTGCGCCGTGCTTCTCAAGGGTACTGACCGTACCGTCCAACAGCGCTTCTGTGATTTCGGGATTCCATTCAGCGACAACAATGCCGAAGCACATGTTACTGGCATCGGGCACCTTCGCCGCGTTGTATTCCGAAAAGTTCTTGGTTGCCATTACTTATTTGCTTGAAGCACGTTCAATGTATGCGTCGATGTTCTGGTACTGCATGGAGTTGAAGTACTTGTCCTTCACTTCCTGGTACAGTTCAAGAGCCTCGGCCTTCTTGCCCTGGCTTTCAAGAATCTCACCGGCCTGGATAAGGAACGTGGGAGACAGCGAGTTGTTGTCGGCACGCTTGGCGGCATTCTTCAGATGATTCACAGCCTCGTCGAGCTTGTTCAGGTGAGCGTAGGCATTGCCTAAGGCTCCCTCTGCAGCGGGAGAAATCATCAGGTCACCCTGGTCTTTGAACTTCTCTAAGTAGTTTACAGCCTCTTCCCACTTGCCCTGCTGAGCATATGCCAAACCATTGTAGAGGTTGGCAAGGTTGGCGTTCTGGCCGCTCACCTCATCGGCGAGCTTGAGGAAACCCTCGAAACCAGTGCTGTCACCCTGCAGTGCCTGTGCCATCTGGTCGTTGGCAAACAAGGTCTGACCCTTGGCCAGCGCCTCCTGACCCTTTACACGGTTGGGGGTGATGACGAACATGTCAATGATGATCCACAAGGCAATGATTGCTACTACGGCAATGACACCACCGATGATGGCCTTCTTGTTTTTCAAGAAGAAGGCTTCTGATTTACTCAACGCATCCTCAGTCTTTTGTGCGTTGTTCTTAATGTTTTTTTCTGCCATTATTTAAGTTGTTTTTATATGCGTTTTAAAAATGCGGTTGCAAAATTACTCATTTTATTGGAGATATTGAAATTTATTGCCGACTTTTTTTGTTTTACGGCAATATTTTCAGTATTTTTGCATCGAAAAAGTAAAAGAAGAGGTCGCAAACATGATTTTAGAGCGCTTATCGATACTGAATTTTAAGAACATTGCGGAAGCCACGTTGGAGTTTTCGCCTAACATTAATTGTCTGATTGGACACAACGGGGTGGGTAAGACGAACGTGTTGGATGCCATCTATTACCTGTCCTTCTGTCGGAGCCTCCAGAACCCGATTGATTCACTGGTGATGCGGCACGAGGCTGACTTCATGATGCTGGAAGGAGTTTATAATAATGGAGAATTAAGAATGAAGAATGAAGAATTTGCTACCGCCACTGAATCAAGCGCAGAAGGGACGGCGGCAGCAAACTCACCACTCACCACTCACCACTCACCACTCACCATTTCCTGTGGCATGAAGCGCGGCCAGAAGAAGCACTTTAAGCGGAACAAGAAGGAATATAAGCGACTGTCGGAACACATCGGACTGATACCGCTGGTGGTGGTATCGCCTGCCGATACGTACCTCATAGAAGGAAGCAGCGAGGAGCGACGCCGGCTGATGGATATTGTCATCTCGCAGTACGACCCCATGTATATGGAAGAGCTGTCGCGCTACAACAAGGCATTGCTACAGCGTAACACCCTGCTGAAGATGGAAGACCGCGAGCCCGATCCGGAGGTTATATCCATTCTGGAGGAGCAGATGGCACAGGTGGGCGAGTCCATTTATAGCAAACGTGCGACATTCGTTGACAAGTTGCAGCCTGCCTTTCGGCATTATTATCAGATTATTTCCCAGGAACGCGAGTCGGTCTGGATGAGGTATGTCTCTCATTGTCAGCGTGGCGCGCTGATTGACGTTATTCAACGCGACCGACAAAAGGATCGTGCCGTAGGCTACTCGCTGCATGGCATTCACCGCGATGACCTGGAGTTTCTGTTGGGTGGTCATCCCATGAAGCGGGAAGGCTCGCAGGGACAGAACAAAACGTTTGTCATTGCCTTGAAACTGGCACAGTTTAATTTGCTGAAACGTACTGCCTCGAAAACCACTCCGCTACTGCTCCTGGACGACATCTTCGACAAACTGGATGCCGACCGAGTGGAACAGATTGTGAAGCTGGTGTCGGGCGACGAGTTCGGACAGATTTTTATTACGGATACCAACCGTGAGCATCTTGACCGCATCCTCTCCACGTCGAATATGGATTATAAGGTTTTTCACGTCGAAAACGGGTGCATCAATGTTTAAGCGCGAAGTAAAAGAACTGCATGAGCTGATTCTGCGTAACCTGAGGGCGCAAGGATTGGAAACACCGCTGCTGCAGAAGCGGCTGGTGGAGGCATGGCCGGAGGTTGCCGGTGCTGCTGTCGCCCGTTTTACACAGGAGGTGGTCATTCGCAACCAGACGTTGTTCGTACGCCTGTCAAGTCCGGCCTTGCGGGCCGAACTCAGCATGCGACGTCAGGAGTTGGTACAGCAGTTGAATGCTTACGTGCAGAGTCAGGTCATTGCTGACATCCGCTTCCACTGATACATATAAGGTACATTGGTCGTTGCGCTGACAGCAACTTTCTTCGGAGCCTTCTCTTCACGCTCTTCGTTGACGGGGAAGGCCTTGTTTTCCTTGAACAGCTTTAACGTGGTAGAGATGACGGGGTCATCGGCATTCAGGTATTCCAGCCATGCCTGCTCGCTCATCATGTTATAGATGATGCGGCTGTTGACGTAACGCTCCAGCAGCTTGTGCGACTTCTGAATCAGGAGGTTACGACGCTTCAGCCCGTTCTTCTCGGCATAGGAGGCAAACAGCTCCACCGTGTTCAGCTTCTGCAAGTAGGCGGCTAATGCCTGGGCATCCTTGAAGGTGGATAGCTTGGTGCGGTTCTCGTCGGTGTAGTTATAGGCAAACTGCAGGATGAGTCCCGTCATGGCTGCCTCCTTGTAGTAGGATGTCATGCCAAGGGTGTCTTCGGGCACGAAGATATCAGGCGTGATGCCACCGCCGCCATATACGGTACGCTGTTCGTGCAGGGTATGATAGGCAGGACCATTGTGCTTGATGCTGTCTTGTGAGAAATACTCACCATGCTGGTAACGGTTCATCAGGTCTGCCTCGTAATCCTGGTCAGCCCCCGACGAGTAGGGCTTCTGTATGCAGCGGCCCGACGGGGAATAGTAGCGGGCAATGGTGAGACGTATCATGGAACCGTCGGCAAACGACAAAGGCTGTTGTACCAGTCCCTTGCCGAACGACCGACGTCCGATGATGGTGCCTCGGTCGTTGTCCTGGATGGCACCGGCCAGAATCTCAGAGGCCGAAGCCGAGCCCTCGTCAATAAGTACCACAAGCGGTATGCGCTGATAGGTGCCCCGTCCGTCGCTGCGGTAGTTCTGACGTGCCGATTTCCGTCCTTCCGTATAGACGATGAGGCTGTTCTTGGGCAAGAACTCATTGGCTATCTGTACGGCAGATGCCAGGTAGCCGCCGGTATTGCCGCGCAGGTCGATGGTGAGGTTCTGGAATCCCTGCTGTCCTAACTGTGCCAGTGCGACGAGCAACTCGGGATAGGTGTTCTCACCGAAGTTCTTGATGCGGATATAGCCCGTCTTGTCATCAAGCATGTAGGCTGCCGTAATACTCTTGATGGGTATCTCACCGCGTGTGACGGTGAAGTACTGCACCTTCTTCTCACCATAGCGGATGATGCCCAGCTTCACCTTCGTGTTCTTCGGACCCTTTAGTCGGTGCATGGCCTCCTCGTTGGTGACCACCTTGCCCACGAAGGGTTGGTCGTCGATGCTCACAATCTTGTCACCGGCCAGCAGACCGGCCTTCTCCGAAGGACCGTTAGTGATGACGTTCTGCACGTGGACGGTGTCCTGACGGATGGTAAACTCAATGCCTACTCCCGAGAAGGAACCCTTCAGGTCGTCATTGGCTATCTGGACGTCCTTTGCGGCGATATACACCGAGTGAGGATCCAGTTCAGAGAGAATCTGCGGCATGGCACCCTCCACCAGGTCTTCCATGTTGACGGTATCCACATACTGGTCATTGATAATCTGCAACAGACTGTTCAGCTTATTACCGCTTGAGTTGATGATACTCAGTCGGTTACCCGACAGGTGATTGGCATAGAACGTGCCAATCAGAATGCCGACGACCACGCACAGGGCCATCAGTAGTGGCATGAAACGGTTTTTATTATGCATAGCGCTATTTCGTTATTTCGTTAATGTCAATGAAAACGACCTCAATACCCGCCCGTTCCAACAGTTCGATGCCATCGGTCAGGCGGTACTGCTCGCCATACACCACGCGCCGTATGCCAGCCTGGATAATCAGTTTTGCACACTCAATGCAGGGCGAGGCCGTGATGTAGATGGTGGCTCCGTCCGAGTTGTTGGAGCTGCGGGCCAGTTTGGTAATGGCATTGGCTTCGGCATGCAGCACGTAGGGCTTTGTCACGTTGTTCTCGTCCTCGCAGACGTTCTCGAATCCGCTGGGCGTGCCGTTATAACCATCGCTGATGATCATCTTGTCCTTTACCACCAGTGCGCCAACCTGCCGACGCTGGCAGTAGCTGTTCTCTGCCCAGATACGTGCCATGCGCAGGTAGCGTTGGTCAAGCTTTTGTTGTTTTTCGTTTAATTCCATTTCTCTTCAGTAATGCGTTTATTGTCGGCTCCCCGCCTCGGAAACGCTTGTAGAGCGTCATCGGATGTTCTGTGCCTCCCTTGCTCAGGATGTTGTCGCGGAAGCTCTGTGCCGTCTTTTGGTCGAAGATGCCGTGCTTCTTGAAGACCGAGAAGGCATCAGCCTCCAGCACTTCAGCCCATTTGTAGCTATAGTAGCCGGCAGCATATCCGCCCGCCATGATGTGGGAGAACTGCACTGTCATGCAAGTGTCCGGCAGCTGCTCACCCAGAATGGCCTTTTTCCAGGCCTGCTTCTCAAAGGGGATGATGTCGGCGGTAAATTCCTCCCGCTGAGTGTAGTACGCCATGTCGAGCAGACCGAAGCTCACCTGTCGGAGGCAGGCAGTGGCCGCCATGAAGTTACGGCTCTTGACAATGCGGCGGATCAGCTCGTCAGGCAACGGCTCGCCTGTCTTGTAGTGGAAGGCGAAGGTACGCAGGAACTCCTTTTCTATAGCGTAGTTCTCCATGAACTGCGAGGGCAGCTCCACAAAGTCCCACCATACGTTCGTGCCGCTCATGCTCTCGAAACGGGTGTTGGCAAACATGCCGTGCAGCGCGTGGCCGAACTCATGCAGGAAGGTCTCCACCTCGCCCAGCGTCAGCAGTGCAGGCTTGTCCTCCGTCGGCTTCGTCAGGTTCATCACGACAGAAACATGAGGACGCACGTTTGTTGACCCTCCACTTTCCTCCTTCTTCCAATACTGCCCCTGGTACTCCGTCATCCAGGCTCCGCTCTGCTTGCCCTTGCGCGGATGGAAGTCGGCATAGAAGACAGCGAGATAGGAACCATCCTTGTCGAATACCTCATATGCCTTTACGTCAGGATGATAGACGGGGATGTCCTTGTTCTCCTTGAAGGTGATGCCATAGAGGCGGTTGGCCAGTCCGAACACACCGTCGATAACCTTCGACAGCTCGAAGTAGGGGCGTAGCATCTCTGCGTCGATGTTATACTTCTTCATCTGCAGCTTGTGGCTGTAGAAGGCAGAATCCCAAGGCTGAAGACTCTCCTCCTGCCCCTCCCTATGAGGGAGGGGAGTAGAATGTTTCTTCCCTTGAGTGTGACTTCTCCCCTCCATTTCAGGGAGGGGTTGGGGGAGGGTCTTTTTCAGCTCTTCCCTTTCCTTTACCGCTGTGGGCTTAAAAGCATCTATCAGGTCGTTCAGCAGGCGATAGACGTTGCGGGTGTTTGACGCCATGCGGCGCTTCAGCACATAGTCGGCATACGTCTTGTAGCCTAACAGCTGGGCAATCTCACGGCGCAGGTTAATGAGTCGCTTGCATATCTCGAGGTTGTTCTCGTCGTTATCGTGGGTACACACAGTGTTACGCGCCATATACATCTGTTTGCGCAATTCCCGCTGGGTGGAGTAGGTCATGAAGGGAGAGTAGCTGGGCATGTCGAGGGTAAAGAGCCAGCCTTGGCTTTGTGGAGCGTTTGCTGCCGCTTCTTCAGCCGCCGCATCGATAGCGGTTTGGGGCAGACCGTCCAGCTGTGCCTTGTCGGTAATGAGGAGGGTGAAAGCCTTGTTCTCCTTCAGCAGGTTCTGGGAGAACTGCAGCGAAAGCATTGATGCTTCTTCCGTCAACTGGCGAAGCCGTTCCTTGCCGGCATCATCCAGCAGAGCACCGCTACGCACGAATCCTTCGTAGGTGTCGTCCAACAGCCGCTGCTCCTCGGGCGTCAGTCGGCGGTGGTGTAGGTGAACCTTACGGATACGGTCAAAGAGCTGAGGGTTCAGCCTTACGTCGTTGGCATGCTTGGTCAGGATAGGTTGCAGTTTCTGTGCCAGTGCATCCATCTCGTCGTTTGTCTCGGCCGACAGCAGGTTGAAGAACACCGTTGATACACGGGAGAGCAGGTCGTAGTAGTTCTCGTCCTCCTCCTTGTTGATGATGGTGTTGTCGAACGTAGGACGCTCGGGGTTGTTGACTGTCTTCTCTATCAGCTCATTGTCGCGACGTATGCCTTCCATGAAGGCCTCCTCATAGTCTTCCAGCCTGATACGGTCAAAGGGCACCGTGTCGTGCGGTGTGCCGTAAGGTTCCAGAAACGGGTTCTTATGCGTAGTCATATCGGTTTTCTTTGCTTTCAACCTGCAAAAGTAGTAAAAATCACCGTAACCGCCGCATAATTAGAGAAGATTAACTAAGTCCTGCCATCATCTGAGGCTGAAGTCGCGGACTAATTGCTTGAGCGGCTCCACGCCCTCACCATGGTCAGGATAATAGCGCAGAATGAAGGTGACCAGGCGTGTGCTGTCTTCCACTACCTTGGCGTAGTACTCAAAGTCGCCCTCTTGTCCGGTGTGGATGGAGTAGTCGTCGCCGGCCTCCAGCAGTTCGGCTCCCATGCCGTGCATCTGCTGTCCGGCAGAGCGGAAGATGTCCTGGTCGTTGAAATACTGGGTAATGACGGAGATGGATACGTCGCCGCCAACAAACACTTCCTGCAGCGAGTCTTCAAACTCCTGATGGACGAGGCAGGCAGGGTGGGGGATGTCGAGTCCCAGCACGTCACTGTGGTAAATCTCCATGGGACTGTCGCCAAGCATCATGGCTATGCTGTCGTTGCCGTCAATCATATTGTTGAACGACTTGGGCTGTTGGTGACCTGAACAGCTGAAGAGCATGAACGATAAAACCGAGAGAAATAAAACTGTTAAGTCCTTCATAATCTGATGTTACATAAGTAGTTTTTCCAACATGGGTATCTCAATGCGCCCACGGTGAAGAATGAGCAGCTGCTCCTGTTGCATCCTGTTGAGCTGGCGCGACACGTCGAGGCGGCTACAGTTCATCTCAGCTGCCAGACGCGTCATCAGGATATGGTAGGTCTTGGCACCTGCCGGATAGAGCGTGTGCTCTACGAAGAAACGGACGATGCGTGTGCGCAGGTCGGATGCCGTCCCCTGCCATATTCGCTGGGCGTTCTTCTGGCAGGAGGCTGCAATGAGGTTGAGCAGGTTGATGCGGAAAACAATCTGCGTTTCCAGCAACAGTGCCACTTCCTGCTTGTCAATGCTGATGAGGTGGCAGGGCGTCAGGGTTCGGAATGTGGTGGTGTAACGCTGCCGTATGCCGAAGATTCTTTCGGGTTGCAGGATATAGGGGGCGGAGAGCTGTTCCACAACGGAGTATCCGTGGTCACCGGCCATGGTCTCTGCTTCCAGGGTGCCGTTGACCAGCAGATGGATGTGGGTACAGGCATCACCCTCACGCACCAGTGTCTGTCCCCCAGCATGCTTGGTGAACTCCATCTTGGTGTGAGCAACCACCTCCATGAGTTCGGAATGGCTCATGCCCTGGAAAAGCGAGAACTGCAGCAGCCGGTTGTGAATCTCCATTAGGGTTGAGCGTTGAGTGTTGAGTGTCAGTCTTTCTGAATCTTGTCCTCCAACGAGGGCGAGAACCATACGGCCAGGTCGCCTTTCTCGTCGGAATAGATGAAGTAAGCCATGAGCTCCGGGTGTCGTCTAAGCACCTGCTTGGCATGTTCAATACCCATGACCATAAACGAGGTGGCATAGGCATCGGCTGTGGCACAGTCGTCGGCCAGCACGGTGGCCGACAGCAGGGAGTGCTGCACGGGTCGTCCGGAGGCAGGGTCAATGGTATGGGCGTATTTCTTTCCGCCTTTGTAGTAGAAGTTACGGTAGTTGCCGCTGGTGGCCATGGCCTTGTCGGTGACGTTGAGGACGGTCTGGTTCTCGGGGCGTAGTCCTAAGGTGTCATCTTCAGGCTTGGTGACGCCGATGCGCCAAGGCAGTCGCGTGGGGTTGATGCCTTTGGTCACCACCTCACCTCCTATCATGACCATGTAGTTGGTGATGCCTTCTTTCTCGAGAAAGGCTGCCACCACGTCGCATCCATATCCTTTGGCAATGGCCGAACAGTCAAGCATGATGCGCGGGTCGTCCTTTTTGATGCCTTTGCTGCCGCCTTCCTTGACGTAATGTATCTTTTTGTAGCCAACGAACTGCTGGATGCTATCAATCTGAGCATCAGAGGGCATGTCACCGCTCTTGAAGCCGAAGCCCCAGGCGTTGACCAGTGGAGCTACGGTGATGTCAAAGGCTCCGCCCGTTTCTTTCGATACTTCCATGGCGTTCTGGAAGACGTCCAGGAACATCTTTCCTATTTCGTTCTCCTCTACGATGGTACGGCCCAGGTTAACCTGTGAGATGACTGACTGTTCATTGAACATGGACAGTGCTGCATCTACCTTTTTCAGCTGGGTTTCAATTTCTTTCCGCAGGTTCTCAGAATGCTGGTAGGTTATCTTGTAAGTGGTACCGAAGATGAATCCCTCGTCGGTCTGATAGGGTATGTCGCGCTGGTTCCTGATGACCCAGACGGTGCCGATAATCAGCAGCAACAGAAAGGGAATCTGCCAGAAGAGCCGTTTCTTTTGTTTCTTGTCCATATAGTTTAGGTTTTCGTTTTCGTTATCGTTATCGTTGACGTTGTCAAATATCTATAATCACATTAAAGGTACCACCCAACCGAGAATCGTTGTAGATGCCGAAGCCCGGCACGTACCAGGAACGTCCAATCTCATCCTCGTTGTGGAAGAGACGACGCTTGTAACGCACGCTCCATCCTAAGTGCAGGGGACCGAACACCTTGGCGTCGATGCCGAAGACCAGTTCCATCCAGTGGTAGTTGCAGGCGGCTCCGGTAACGCTGAAGCCCGAATCCCACTTCCATATGGGATCCGGCAGGTCACGACGCTCCACGTCTATCTTATACGACGTGAAGGCATAGCGTGCGCCAACGAAAACGCGGTTGGCGGCATGTTTGTTTTTCAGCACGTTGAAGTCGATGCCGGCACGGAAGTAGGGCGCCTGTGTCTTGTAGGATATCTCCGTCACTTCGTCATGAGTATCTGCGATTCCGTAACCTATTTCCACAATGGGAAACCACTTGTCGCGCAGGTTCACGCGCAACGCCCCCTCGTACTGACCATAGCTGCTGAGCGCCTTCTGGGCAGCACCGAAGATGTCGAACGACACTTGGAATCCGCGCAGCAGGGGTATGGTGTCCTGCTCAAGCACAACCACTTTCTCTTGTGCCTGAAGCCCCTGCCAGCTAATCGTCAGCATCAGACTAACGACGAGCCTTGAAGCATATATGGAAATGTTCTGACGAGAGATCATAGTTCACTTCTGTTTTAATGATACTGATGGAGTCAATGACGTTGTGCGAGCCTAACCGCACGCCAGTAATCTTGTGGAAGTAGGCAATGCTGCAGTCAACCGACTCAAAATGCGGTGTATTCTCCTTTTTTATAAATACCACGTCCTGAGCGGAATAGGAGCCGTTGCTAACTAAAAAGTAGAGCGTGTCCTCGGGATTGGTATGCCCCACCTGCAGCTGGAACTGGGTGGTGCTCGTTATGTGATCCAGTAAGATGGTGTCGGTGCCGTTCTTGCGGCGGGAGAAGACGGTCAGCGAGTCATACAACGTGTCAGGCGTTCCGTCTGACTTCTGCAGCTTATAGACAGTTGCCACCACGTTTTCCACTGGGCAGTCGATGCTGCTGCATGAAATGAAGAGTGAAGAGTGAAGAATGAAGAATGCTGCGCACAGCATTATCCATACTATTCTTAGCCCAGACCACTTTTTTAATTCTTCATTCTTCATTTTTCGCTCTTCATTTAAATGATTTTCTCTACCTGGTATTCGTTACGTCCCTGTGACGTGCGGCTGATGAGGTTGCCCAGAAATCCCGTCAGGAAGAGCTGTGTGCCCATCAGCATCATGGTCAAGGCAATGTAGAAGAACGGCGAGTCGGTCACCAGTCGCATGGGGATACCCTGCGACAAGGCCCAGAGCTTCTCGGCGCCTAACCAGAAAGCCGCTACGAAACCAATAAGGAACATGATGGTGCCCAGGAAACCGAATACGTGCATGGGTTTCTTGCCGAACGTGCCCAGGAACCATAGCGTGATCAAGTCCAGATAGCCGTTCACAAATCGGTTCCAGCCCATGAACTTCGACTTGCCGTACTGGCGCTTCTGGTGGTGAACCACCTTCTCACCGATCTTGTCGAAACCGGCATTCTTGGCCAGGTAGGGGATGAAGCGGTGCATCTCGCCAAACACCTCGATGTTCTTCACCACGTCCTTGCGGTAAGCCTTCAGACCGCAGTTGAAGTCGTGCAGGTTGCTGATGCCGCTCACCTTTCGGGCGGTGGCATTAAAGAGCTTGGTGGGCAGCGTCTTCGACAGCGGGTCGTGGCGTTTCTGCTTGTAGCCGCTGACCAGGTCGTAGCCCTCCACCTTAATCATCTTGTACAGCTCAGGAATCTCGTCGGGTGAGTCCTGCAGGTCGGCATCCATCGTGATGACCACGTCACCCTGGGCCTGCTCGAATCCGCAGAACAAGGCGGGCGACTTACCGTAGTTACGGCGGAACTTGATACCCTTCACCTGGTCGGGTGCCTGACGGTTCAGCTCCTCAATGACGTCCCATGAATGGTCGGTGGAGCCGTCGTTGACGAAAATAACTTCGAACGAATAGCCGTTCTCCTTCATCACCCGCTCAATCCATTCGTAGAGCTCACTCAGCGACTCGTCTTCATTAAATAAAGGTATGACAACTGAAATATCTAAGCCTTTTGAGCCTCCTAAGGTAAGGGACTTTGGGTCTGAAGGCACGATGTTATTATTACTTTCAATATGTTCGGGTTTCATACTCATGGTTTATTCTTATTATTTATTTATGGTAGAGCCTTGTTCAGACTCCCATCCCCCCAGCTTAGGGGGCTTGTTCGACTGTTTCCGTTGCAACAGCGCGGCAATTGGCATTCCAAGGAAGAAGCCCGCCATGATGATGAGCGTCAGCACGTTGAGCGAGAAGTCAATGGGACGCATGGCCGCCATTTCGTTGAGGCTCTGTGTCATGATGTCCTTCAGTCCCAGTTGGATGCTTTCCGGCGCATTGGCAATCTCCGTGAACTTCGCCAGCAGGAAACCGTGATCCATATAAGTGAAATAAACGTATTGTGCCACAGCGAACAGCAGTCCTGAATAGAAGAAAATCAGGATGACGTAAGCATAGCCTCTGGCAAACGAGATAATGCCCTCACGCACCTTGTCGCGGAAGCGGCGCAGGCGGCGGGCAACGTAAAACGGCGAAATGAACATGAGTAGCATGCTCATCATGCCCAGCGTGGGATTGTCCATACCCTTGATGTAGAGGGCAAAACAGCCCGTCCACAGGCAGAAGAGCAATGCCCCGTCAATGCGGGCAAACGCCTTGAGTTGTTGATATTCTGCAGGTGTCAATTTTATATTCGATTTCTTAATTCTCGATTTACTGTTATTTCGGCTGCAAAGGTACAACTTTTAAATGAGAAATGAGAAATGAGGGATGAGAAATGGCTTTTCTTCGCAATAAAAAATGTTAAATACAGGGGCGGAACCATAATTTCTCATTTCTCATTTCTCATTTCTCAATTTTTATACTTACCTTTGCAGCCGCTTTTGACAAATCAATGGTAAATTGTAAATTGTCAAATAGTAAATTACCACGGGCAGTCCTGTACGGCCAGCTCCCTCGGAATCCCCCAGGATGGGAACATAGCAAGGGTACTTGGTTGTAGCGGCGCGATACAGTAAGCTGCCCACCCGCCTCTTTAGCTCAGTTGGCCAGAGCACGTGATTTGTAATCTCGGGGTCGTTGGTTCGAATCCGACAAGAGGCTCGAAAGAAAGACGGATAGGCGAAAGCCAATCCGTTTTTTTTGTGAAGAAAGACGGATAGGCGAAAGAGCCGCCATTGAAAGCAACAGGGGCAGGAGCCGTCTTGTCGATGGTCACGTCTTCAAATACAGGATTGACGATATTGAAAAACATCTTAGGCACGACATTGCCGCCACTGATTTCCCAGCCCGAGCCGAGTCATCTGCTGCAAGCAACTGCTCGTCAGTCATGCCGCTGGCATCGATGCCCTGTGCGGTACCATACGTTGTCTTGTAATAACTATGCTCGATTTTTGACAAACCATTACGTGAATATGTTGCACTTTGGTAGATATTAAGAGTGACACTAAAGGGGTTGAAGTAACAGCCCGTAAAGTAGATGTAGCCCTCATGCCAGCCTACGAAGCCGCCACAATTTTCAGCTTTTTTAGTCATCATGAGCAGTTGACCGTCGAAGAGGCAGTCGGTGAACCTAATGGCGTAACTGCTGCCACGAGCTACGCCGATGAAACCACCGCGAAAAGAAGGGTTCCAGCTATTTATTTTATCGAGGGTGACAGAGGCTGTAACGTGGCAGTTGCTGACAGTAGCATACTCAAGATGTCCTACGACACCGGCACTATAGCCATAAGAAACAATAATGGCATCATCGAGGGTGACATTCTTCACCTCCGCACTGGATTTCGTAACATATCCGAAGAGACCTTGGTATGGGGAAGTCGCTTTATAGATACGGATACCGCTGACGGTATGACCCTTTCCGTCAAAATGTCCCTTGAAAGGCTGACTATAATAATAGGTAGAATAATAACCGATAGCGGTATAGTTGTCAGGGTTAGTCCCGGAATAAGTATAGGTAATGTCGTCGCTCAGTTCGAAGTACTCGCCTTGATAACCGTCGCCTCCTTTCACCTGTTCTGACAGCATGTCAAGACCTTCGGTGCTGGTAATAATGTAGGGATGCTCAGCCGTGCCGTCGGCACCACCGGCAAAGCCCCAATAGTCTTCATTCAGCGTGACGGGAGAATAGAAAAAATAGTCAGTGCTTGTATATTTCCCATACTGAAGTCCTTTCGTGGAATATGATGTAATGCCTGTGTAGTCGCCTTCGCCGTAAGTAGTGGCTACGGATCCGAACGCAGTGGGGGCCTCATAGCCCGTGATTATTCTGCCATACTGCGCACCGACTTGGTCGCTGCCTCGTTTGCTGTTAAGCTCTCCAACGCCGCACACGCCGTAGCGGGTGTAGCAGTTGTTGGTAAGGGTACCTTCATTCATTCCGACAATAGCGCCGACATAGGACGAACCTGTCACCTTGGCTTTGAGAGCAAGACAGTCTTTGATGGTACTGAAGCTATCGTTTCTACCTGCAATACCTCCATATTGGTAAAATTTCGTGATGCCATCGGCTATGCTGATGGTGGCGGCACTAGTACAGCCGCTGACAGAGGCTCCACCAGAATTAAATCCCACAACACCTCCATGATTATATGAAGTGGAGCCATTCACGGTGTGGATAGTGACATCGGCTGCAACGTGACAGTAGGTTATAGTGACATATCCAAAACAGCCTCCCGCAATGCCACCACAGTTACTACTACCTGTGATTTTAGTGTCTTTGAGGCTCAAGTTCTTTACCTCTATCGATTTTTGTTCCTCGTTGCATTCAATGGCACCGAAGATACCTAAATATGTGTCGGCATCACTATTCCCGTCCCGATAGATGCGGATACCTTTGATGGTCTTGCCTTTGCCGTCAAAGTGACCTTTAAAGAGTTTGCCATTTCCTCCGATGGGTGTGTAGTTGCTCCCAGTTTCACCAACACCTGATGTGCTGTAGGTGAAAGCAAAAAGACCTCACATACACCTACGACACCTCTGAAACCACGATGCACAAAGGGTTTCAGGCACGGGAGGTCTCGCCAAACACCTCACCCAGACCTCCCGTAGAACTCAGAAA
>JAILHP010000167.1 GCA_024695705.1 Prevotella sp.
AAGCCTCGTGGCAAGAACGAGATGTGGTATCTCATGGAGTCAGCCCCTGATGCCAAGCTCTTCAACGGACTGGCAAAGCAAATTACACCTGCCGAATACAAGAAACTGGTGCAGAGCGATGCCATCTGCGATGCCTTGGCACAGTATCAAGTGAAGGAGGGCGACTGCTTCTTCATCCCCGCAGGCCGCATCCATGCCATTGGTGCCGGCTGCTATCTGGTAGAGATACAAGAGACCAGCGACATCACCTACCGCATCTATGACTATGGCCGCAAGGACAAGGACGGCAACCTGCGTCAGTTGCATACAGAGCAGGCTGCCGAGAGCATTGACTATCATGTGCTGCCCGACTACCGTCAGGCCTACATGCCTATAAAAAACGAAGGGCAGCTCCTGGTGGAGAGCCCTTACTTCAATACGGCTGTCTATGACCTTGACGAGCCCATGTTGCTGGACTACTCGGAGCTTGACTCCTTCGTTATCCTCATCGGCATCAAGGGCGAGGGCGTGCTGGCCATCGACGACGAGGAGGAAATACCCTTCCGTGCAGGCGAGACCATTCTGCTGCCTGCATATATTAATAATGTACGCGCGAGGGGAACGTTTAGGTTTCTGGAGACGTACGTTCTGAGTTGAGCGTTGAGGGTTGAGCTAAGAACCGCTCCACGTCCAGCTGAATATGCTGGAACTCCGGGCATTGCATGTAACCCAGGTTTTTCTTAAGCATCTGACGAATGTCCTGCAACGAGTGTTCGTAGCAGGACATCTCGTTTCTGCGTTGTGTGTGGTGCCGGGCTGTACGCGTTATCTCCTCCTGACGCTCCATGCGCAAACGGTTGCAAACCTTACTCATTATGGGCACGATGACATTGTCAAACAACGAATGGCCCTGCACATAGAGATAGGTGGTCTGCGGGGTGACACCCAGCGCCTTGATGTCTTCCTTCACTTTCAGGTATTGTTCCTTGTTGTCAGGATACAAGGCCTGCAGCTGCCGTACCTTCGTCGCCACCTTATGGCGCAGGTGGTCAATGGAATATTGCGGATTGAAGACATTGAACCCGCCCGGATCAATAATCCTCGCAAGGTCGGTAAGCGTAAAGTCACGATAGTTCCCTGTACGGTAAGCCCATACGCTCCAGATGAAGAGCGGGAAGATTGCCTCGCTGTACCGCTGTAGATAATCTTCGAAGTCGAAGATGCGGTGGTCGTTCAGCGTCACCATGACACAGACCTCATGAAGTGAGGGAGCATAACACTGGATGTTCTCTATGGCATAGGCATAGGAGTGGAAGACATAGGGACTCTCCAGCATCTTCTTGGACTGGGGCGTCGCGCCCTGCAACAGATAGTCATAGTCAGCATCCACACAGGCTATCAGACTCTCCCCCAGCCCATCGACCAGCACAGCTTTCTTGCCACGCTCCAAGCGTTTGTGCGAAGGCAGCATCACCTCGAAGTAACGTTTGTCATTCTCGAAACGGCTCAGCACAGAGCGCCAGAAGAGAATGTCATCGTAGCTCTCCACATAGGCTACGATACGACGACGCGCCGTCTTCGACTTGAGTCTGTTGGCGGCGTCGATGTAACTGCTACTGATGCTATCGCGTAGTTTTTTGGGCATGGCCTATAAGGTGATGTCACTCACTTCCGTCACGCTGTCAAGCCAACCGTTCATGATGACGGCAGGCGAATGAGTAGTCAGGAGAATCTGTACGTTGGGGTTCAGTTCAAGAATCAGGTCAATAAGCTGTTTTTGCCACTCAATATGCAGACTGATTTCCGGCTCGTCCATGAACAGCACATAGTGCTGCATGTCCTCTACCAGCACGGTAAGCAGAATGGCTAGCATCTGCTTCTCACCCGAGGAGAGCTGGTAGGGTACAAGCGTCTCACCGATTTGCGAGAAGCGGATTTCGTTCTCCGTACGGACGATTTTCTTTCCCGTTTCGGCAAAGAGCTCATCGACGATGTCCTGGAAACGTGTCTTCTGCCTCGACAGCTGCTGGGCAGCATCAGTATGTCCTTGCTGCAGTTCACTGATGATGCGGTTGCCTATGTTTACCTGATAGTCCAGGTACTTGCGCTGCAGGTGATAGAGCTGGAAATCAAGTGCCGACGAGATACGCGTATCCACATGCGTCATCGTATTCAGGTCGAGCACGGGAGAGTCGAGCGAGCGAATGATGTCAAAGCGTACATGCGTGGCATCTTCCGGCTCAGCGGTGATGTGAACGCCTTTCAGCAGGTGGTTGATGATGTCTCCATTGGTATTGACGCTCTTGAACACCTTGTTCAGGATGGTTGACTTTCCCACGCCGTTGATGCCGCTCAGCACGTTGACGTGCGGATCCAACTGCCAGAGTATGTGCTTCTTGCCACTCCACAGCGAGTCAATCTCAATCTGCTTGATATAGTCCGCGTATTTTAGCATAGTTTTAGGGTTTTTAGTTATAGGAAAAGCGGCCGCTTACTCGCGGTCGCCTTTTTTCTTGGTCCAAAAGTCTTGCAGCCAGAGGTCAAATATCAGCGTGCTGTATGCCGGAATGGCTCCGTTGTCGCTGGTACCGTAACCTAACTGATAGGGAATGGTCACCCTCCAATGGTCGCCACGGTGCATGTGCAGCAGGGCGGTGGTGACACCAGAGATGAACGACGACGGCAGCGGCAGATAGTACTTTTTCGCGGTCGAGTTATACAGCATGGCGGGTGCCGTAGCTTGTGCATCGAACGTCCCACTGAAACTGCGGTCAAACACATAGCCTGACGCATAGCTCGTTGAGGGAATCAGGTGACCGACGTAATTGATGCACACCGTGTCGTTGTAATAGGGACTCGTCGTGCCCGTGCCGTTCTCCAGCTTATCTACGAGGATACAGTCCGTATGGCTGGGGGTGACGGATGCCACCATCGACCACTTGGGAATGATTGTCGAAGCGTCGTGCGCCTGATACAGTCTCTCGAAATAAGCCTCATTCTGGTTCTGCCAGTCAGGAAACTCATTCGTCGAGCTGTCTGTCTCGCTACAAGCGCATACGCTAAATGACAAATGACAAATGATAAATGATAAACTTATCATCTGCATCCACCGTTTCCACCTGTATTTTCTATTATTGCCCATTATTTGCTTTGTCATTTCTCATTTATCATTTATCATTTAGGCCGAAGGCCGCCCCCTACTGCAGTTTCTTCAGCAGGCTGGCAATGCTCACCTTGTCCTCGATGATGGAGGCCAGGTCACCAATCTTCACACGCTCCTGCTCCATGGTATCACGGAAACGCAGGGTGACGCAGCCGTCAACCAGCGTGTCATGATCCACGGTGACACAGTACGGCGTACCAATGGCATCCTGACGACGATAGCGCTTGCCGATGGAGTCCTTCTCGTCATACTGGCAGTTGAAATGGAACTTCAGGTCGTTGATAATCTCGCGGGCCTTCTCGGGTAGTCCGTCTTTCTTCACCAGCGGCATCACAGCCAGCTTCACAGGAGCCAGGGCTGCGGGCAGGCGGAGCACCACGCGGGTCTCTCCGTTCTCCAGCTGCTCCTCGCAGTAGGAGTGGCACATGATGCTGAGGAACATACGGTCCACACCGATGGAGGTCTCAATGACAAACGGTGTGTAACTCTCGTTCGTAGCAGGATCAAAGTACTTGATGCTCTTGCCTGAGTATTTCTCATGCTGCGAGAGGTCGAAGTTCGTACGTGAGTGGATACCCTCCACCTCCTTGAAGCCGAACGGCATCTTGAACTCAATGTCGGTAGCAGCGTTAGCGTAGTGCGCCAGCTTGTCGTGGTCGTGGAAACGGTAGTTCTCAGCACCGAAGCCCAGAGCCTGGTGCCAGGCCATACGGGTCTGCTTCCACTTCGGGAACCACTCCAGCTCCGTGCCGGGCTGTACGAAGAACTGCATCTCCATCTGCTCAAACTCCCTCATGCGGAAGATGAACTGACGGGCAACAATCTCGTTACGGAAGGCCTTACCAATCTGTGCGATGCCGAAAGGAATCTTCATGCGCCCAGTCTTCTGCACGTTCAGGTAGTTCACGAAGATACCCTGTGCCGTTTCCGGACGCAGGTAAATCTTCATCGAGGCATCGGCCGAGGCACCCATCTCCGTAGAGAACATCAAATTAAACTGACGAACGTCCGTCCAGTTCCTGGTGCCGCTGATGGGGCAGACAATCTCTTCGTCGAGGATAATCTGCTTCAGTTCCTCCAAGTCAGGCCCCTGCATAGCAGCAGCATAGCGGGCATGCAGCGCGTCGCGCTTCTCCTTGATTTCCAGCACGCGGGGCGAGGTAGCCAGATACTGCTCCTCGTTGAAAGCCTCCTTGAAACGCTTACGGGCTTTCTCCACCTCTTTCTGAATCTTCTCGTCGTACTTTGCAATCTGGTCCTCAATGAGCACGTCAGCGCGATAGCGCTTCTTTGAGTCGCGGTTGTCGATGAGGGGATCGTTGAAAGCATCCACGTGTCCTGATGCCTTCCATATCGTGGGGTGCATGAAGATGGCCGAGTCAATGCCCACGATGTTCTCGTGAAGCAGCACCATCGACTTCCACCAGTATTCCTTAATGTTATTCTTCAACTCCACGCCGTTCTGACCATAGTCATACACAGCGCCTAAACCATCGTAGATGTCACTTGACGGGAACACGAAACCGTACTCCTTACAGTGGCTCACAATTTTCTTAAATACGTCTTCTTGTGCCATCGGATTTATTTACAATTTAACAATTTCTTCACTATTACTACTATTATTTAATATAGCTATTCAGGCGAGCAGAGCTCGGACTCCAATTTACATTTTATCGGTTCATTGAACCATTATTTTATTTATGCGTGTGCAAAGGTAGGAAAAAGTTAGGAGTTAGGAGTGTGGAGTGAGGAGTTTTTGCTTTCGCTTAACCTTTTTTACCTTTTTCCTTCTTATCTTTTTGGTAATGACCTAGGAGTTGACACACAAAGAAAAACTATGCGCACCCGCTCCCCTGCCCTAACATGGGAGGGAAGCCTGACAAGTGACAGGTACGTGTCAGGCTTTCCCCTACTATAGCAGGGAGCGCTGGTAGGGAAAGCAGGGACTTTCCCCAGGGAAAAGTGGGAGCGCTGGTAGGGAAAAGTAAGGAACATGCGTACCTGCACAATATTGAGCACGCCCCTGCTCAATATTGTGCAGGGGCGTGCACGATATGGAGCGCGTTCGTGCGCAACCCGGGCTATTTGTTGTCTGCTTTCGCAAGGGCGTAATAATGAAACTTTCGCCCCTCCTTGACAATGTCCTCGACGGCATAGCCTTTGGCCTTCATGCGACGGACTGCGTCTTGAAGTAGTCGGCGACGACGTTATTCATTGCTTGAGTGCTCATAATGCGTTTCACTTAAAAACCCGATGCAAATATACGAAACTTTTTGTAATTATCGCTCGATTGTCACTACCTTTTTAGATATATTAAGGCAAAAGCCTTCATTGCGGCTCATAGCCATTTGCCATCTTTGCGAGGTGAAGATGCGGCTGAAAAAAGGAATGAAGTGCACTTATCAGATTGCCTGTGCCACGACGTAGGCGGTGGTCCAGGCCGCTTGGAAATTGAAGCCGCCCGTAACGCCGTCGATGTCAAGCACTTCGCCTGCAAAATAAAGAGCTGGACGGGTGCGGCTCTCAAGGGTATTGGGGTTGACGGAAGAAAGGGAGATGCCTCCGCAAGTGACGAATTCGTCCTTGAAGGGGGCGCGACCGGAAATTAGATATTGGTCGTTGGTAAGCACGTTGACCAGGCGGTTGAGCTCTTTCCTGTTCAGGCTACCCCAAGGGGAACGCTGACGGCTGCTGAGCGTTTTCTGCGTCAAATAATCCCAAAGGCGTGACGGCAGGCCGAACGGACGAACATTCGACAGCATTCTCTGCGACTGCTGAACCATCAGGGAGCTTAACTCATCGATGACTTCCGCCTCTTTCAGTCCCGTCCAGTTGACGCTGAGGGGATGACGGTAGGCGCTGTCCGCCAGCTGACGGGCACCATAGCTGGACAGGCGCAGGATGGCGGGGCCGCTCATGCCCCAATGGGTGATGAGCAACGGCCCTTCGGCACGTAACTTAGTGCCTGGCAGCAGCACGTGGGCACCCTCAACCACAGTTCCCATCAGAGCCGTCAGCTCCCCATCATCAATGCGGAAGGTAAAGAGCGAAGGCACAGGAGGTTCCACTTCATGCCCCAGCCACTGCAAGCCCTCTGCACGGGGCTGTCCACCTGTGGTGACAACAATTGCGTCGTAGTCGCTGAGCTGGTCAAGGGAAGTGACTTTCTCACCCAGACGGACTTCTACACCCAAGCGTCGTGCTTCGCGCAAAAGACAGTTGATGATGGTGTGCGAATCCTGCGAAGCAGGAAACACGCACTGGTCGGCCTGCGTCACCAGCCTGACGCCGTGCTGTTCCCACCAGTTGTAGGCATCACGGGGGCCGAATACCTTAAACAGCCGCTTCATCAGCCGGTGCCCACGCGGATAGACGGCCGAGAGGTCACGCACGTCAGCAAAAGAGTTGGTACAGTTACAGCGTCCGCCACCCGACACCTCAACCTTGGCCAGCACCCGCTGGCTGCGCTCAAAGATGGTAACCTCCATCTCAGGGCACCTTTCCTTCAGGTTGACGGCACAGAAAAAGCCTGCTGCTCCGCCTCCGATTATCGCTGTTCTTCGATTTTTTCTCATTTTCTCCGCAAAATTACAAAAAACTCTCAACTTTTTATTATCTTTGCAAACAAAAACAGCAATATGATGAAAAAGATTTTTGTAGCCATCGCTTTTCTTGCCCTGTCGGCACAGCTGACGGAGGCACAAAACACCGTAGAGAGTATCCGCAAGGAGTATCAGGACGTGCATGAATGGATTGGTCACATGATGCCCAACGATGAGGGCATGACAGGAATGCCGCCAGAATACTTCGACCTGCATGTGGTGCAGAACCTGCCCGCAACTGGGCCCCACCGCGAGGACATCCGCATGTTTTATAATGATGTGGAAAATGACGAGGAGAGCGAGGACTGGACGCCCTATCCTGACCACTGGCTGCGCTTCGTAACGGCCAAGTACAACTTCGCCGCCCGCGAGTTCTACGAGGAATACCTCTACGACAACAAGGGACAAGTGATGTTCATCTATGCCATCAGCCCCGACGTGGGTGACAATGTTCTCCCTTACGAGCTGCGCATGTGGTTCAACGGCAAGAAGCTGCTGCGCTTCACGGCAAAGAAGGCTGACCTGGCAGAAGGCGAGTACATCGACGGCTTAGCCAACTTGAAGTACAAGGAGGAATACTCAGGCGCCAACATTCCCGAGTTCTATGAAAGGGAAGCCGGCCGCTGCCAGCAGCGTGCCCAGCGTTTTCTGGAGATGTTCAAAGGTATTGATAAGAACACGTACCTTTGAAGTTGAAAGTTGAAAGTTACCATTTGAAAATTGAAAGTTGAGAGTTGAGAGTTGAGAGTTGAAGGTTCTTCGCAGAGCGAAGCGGCAGAGCCGAGCGGAGAGATGAGATACAAAAGTAAAAAATGTGAAATTCTTTAATCTTTAATCTTTAATCTTTAATCTTTTTATTACCTTTGCACATCGAAAAAACCTAAGACTGCATGAGCGACGAAATAAAGGACAACATCACAACCAAGGACTCCGAGATCTCTGAAAACAAAGAGAACGCGGAATACCCTGAGTCCCATTCCGACTACAATCCCGTCAACCGCTTCGACGCGGCTGCCGTCCACCACCTGAGCGGCATGTACCAGACATGGTTCTTGGACTATGCCAGCTACAGCATTCTGGACCGTGCCGTGCCGCACTTGGGAGACGGTCTGAAACCTGTGCAGCGCCGCATCCTGCACTCCATGAAGCGCATGGATGACGGACGCTACAACAAGGTGGCCAACATTGTGGGCCACACCATGCAGTTTCATCCCCACGGCGATGCCTCCATCGGCGATGCCCTCGTGCAGATGGGACAAAAGAACCTGCTCATCGACACCCAGGGTAACTGGGGTAACATCCTGACCGGTGCTTCGGCAGCAGCCCCCCGTTACATTGAGGCCCGCCTGTCGAAGTTTGCCCTCGACACGGTGTTCAATGCGAAAACTACAGAGTGGAAGATGTCGTACGACGGCCGCAACAAGGAGCCTATCACCCTGCCCGTGAAGTTCCCGCTGGTACTGGCTCAGGGTGCGGAAGGCATTGCCGTAGGACTCTCCACAAAGATTCTTCCCCATAACTTCTGCGAGTTGTGTGATGCCGCCATCGCCTACCTGAACGGGGAGCCCTTCCAGCTTTATCCCGACTTCCCCACCAGCGGCAGCATCGACGTGTCAAAGTACAACGACGGTCAGCGTGGCGGCTCTGTCAAGGTACGTGCCAAGATTGAGAAGATTGACCAGCGGACACTGGTCATCCGCGAGATACCGTTCTCCAAGACTTCCGAGACGCTGCAGGACTCCATTGTGAAAGCAGTGGAGAAGGGCAAAATCAAGGCCAAGAAGGTGGAAGACCTCACGGCAGCCAACGTGGAGATACAGGTTCACCTGGCACCTGGCGTCAGCAGCGACAAGACCATTGATGCGCTCTATGCCTTCACCGACTGTGAAATCAGCATCTCGCCCAACTGCTGCGTCATCGAAGACAACAAACCGCAGTTCCTGACCGTCAGCGATGTGCTCCGTCATTCCACCGAGCGCACGAAGGACCTTATCCGTCAGGAACTGGAAATCCGCAAGAACGAGCTCCTGGAGCAGTATCATTTCTACTCCCTGGAAAAGATCTTCATCGAGGAGCGTATCTATAAGGACAAGAAGTTCGAACAGGCACCAACCGTCGATGCCGTCTGCGAACATATTGACGACCGGCTGACGCCCTACTACCCCAGCCTCATCCGCGAGGTGACGAAGGACGACATCCTGAAGCTACTTGAAATCAAGATGCAGCGCATCCTGAAGTTCAACAAGGACAAAGCCGACGAGCTGATGGCCCGCATCAAGGCAGAGATTGAGGAGATTGACCACGACCTGGCCCACCTGACACAGGTGACGGCCGACTGGTTCCAGTTCCTCAAGGACAAGTACGGCAAGGAGCATCCGCGTATGACGGAAATCCGTAACTTCGACACCATTGAGGCCGTCAAAGTGGTGGAAGCCAACCAGAAGCTCTACATCAACCGCAGCGAGGGATTCATCGGCACGGGACTGAAAAAGGACGAATACGTCTGCAACTGCTCGGACATTGACGACATCATCATCTTCTACCGAGACGGAAAGTTCAAGGTGGTGCGTGTAGCCGAGAAGCTGTTCGTAGGCAAGAACGTGCTGTGGCTGGGAGTCTATAAGCGCAACGACCAGCGTACCATTTATAATGTGGTGTATCGTTCCGGCAAGAAAGGCCCTTACTACATGAAGCGATTTAACGTGCCTGCCATCACCCGCGACCGTGAATACGACGTGACCACCGGCGAGCCAGGCTCAAAAATCATGTACTTTACGGCCAACCCCAACGGTGAGGCGGAGACTATCAAGGTGACGCTGGATCCTTCAGCTGTCGGCAACCGCAAGGGCAGTAGCGTCTTCCTGGAGCGTGACTTCGCTGCCATCGGCATCAAAGGCCGAAGCGCACGAGGCATCACGCTGACCAAGAAACCCGTTCACCGCATCGGACTGAAGAGCCACGGACATTCCACCTTAGGCGGACGCAAGGTCTGGTACGACCCCGACGTGAACCGTCTGAACTACGATGAACACGGACGGCTGTTGGGAGAGTTCTTCGACAGCGACCAGCTGCTCGTCATACTTGACAACGGCGAGTACTACCTGACGAACTTCGACATCAACAACCACTTTGAGGACAACCTGCGCATCATCGAGAAATACGACCCCAACAAGGTATGGACGGCCGTGCTCTACGATGCTGATAACGACAACTATCCTTACATCAAACGTTTCCTTTTGGAGGCTTCGAAGAAAAAGCAGACCTACCTGGGCGAGAATGCGGCATCAAAGGAAATCCTGCTGTCAGAGCAGGTCTATCCGCGCTTCCTGATTACCTTTGGCGGGGCAGATGCCGTCAGACCCAAACAGGAGATTGACGTCGAACAGTTCATTTCCGTCAAAGGCTTCAAGGCGAAAGGCAAACGCCTCACTACCTATCAGATAGAGCGTGTTGAGGAGCTGGAACCGCTCCGTTTCCCGGAAGAAGAGGAAGAAGTCGCTGAAGAAGTGGAAGAAACAGAAGAAGTAATAGAAGAAGAAGAGGCCCCCTCCGCTTCAGCCCCCGAGGCTGACACCAATGTCCAACAGCAAGGTAATGAGGCCGTTGGGGGAACTCCCAAAGAACTCAGTCTCTTCCCCGATGAATAGACTCTTTTCCATATTGACGCTACTGGTTTGCACCTGTGCCATGCAGGCGCAGACAGACTCCTTGCCCTGCACGACGTCTGCCTACCACATCGGCATAGGTCCCATGAACGTGCTCGACACCTACTTGTCGCAGGAGAAATTCACCGGAACAGGCTTCACCTTTCTCTCTGACACGAAATATGAAAGGCCAGGTAGCCGCTGGATTACCGTGATGCAGCATCAAGCCCGTTTCTCCACGCTCCACGACCGCACTGACACCGAAGAGGAACTCGAGGGTGCCTACGACTTCTATGTTGGACGCTACTACTCCCTCAACGTTCTACGCTCAACGCTCAACGCTCAACTCGGCTGCATGCTCAACGGTGGAGCAGGATTCATCTACAACACCAGCAACTCCAACAACCCTGCCCAGGCCCGTGCCCACTTCAACCTGATGCCGTCTGCCCGTGTCAGCTACGGTTTTACCTTGCTGAAACGTCCGATGGCTCTTCACTACGAGCTGGACCTGCCGCTTGTGGGCATCATGTTCTCGCCCAACTACGGACAGTCGTACTACGAAATCTTCAACCGAGGCAACTACGACCACAACATCGTACCCACGACTTTCATCTCTGCTCCATCGTTCCGCCAACAGCTCATGCTCAACGTCGGCCTCAGCAAGCGCCTGACCATGCGCATCGGCTACCTGGGCGACTATCAGCAGGCCAAGGTCAACAACCTGAAGCAACACATCTATGCCCACCAGTTCATGATTGGAATTGTGCGGACACTACGTGTCCTAAATGATAAATGACAAATGATAAACCTATGCAGAAAAACAACAAATTAAAAAAAGGATGGTGGATGATATCTTTATCATTTATCATTTATCATTTGTCATTTAGCGTAGCGCTTTGCGTTGCGCTTTCCTCCTGCGTCAATGAAGACGAGCTGCCCAACACCCGGCAGGGAAACTTCGAGGCATTGTGGAAGATGATTGACGAGCACTACTGCTTCTTTGACTACAAGCAACAGGAGTACGGACTTGACTGGAACGCAGTCTATCAGAAATATAAGGTACGCGTGAACGAGCAGATGACCAGCGAACAGCTCTTCGAAGTGCTGGGCGACATGCTTGCAGAGCTGCGCGACGGACATGTGAACCTCTCCGCCAGCTACGACTATGCCCGTTACTGGAGCTGGCAGGAGGACTTCCCCAAGAACTTCAGCGACTCGTTGGAACGGCGTTACCTCGGCACCGACTACAAAATTGCCGGCGGACTGCGCTACCGCATCCTGGACGATAACATCGGCTACCTGCGCTATCCCAGTTTCCAAAGTGGCTTCGGCGACGGCAACCTGGACGATGTGCTCTCCCACTTTGCCCTCTGTCAGGGACTCAT
>JAILHP010000097.1 GCA_024695705.1 Prevotella sp.
ACGCAATGATGAACGGCCCATATCAAGGCTTTTATACTCAAGATGGGCAAAACCTTGATGGCTATAAACTATGGAACGACATCAAGGCCAACAGTTCAGGCTGGACACTCGTTTATGAAACGAAGCCATTAGACGAATGAATCAACAAAGCAAGATTTGTGCTCACCGGGACGGTTCCGGTGAGCACAAAAATAGCCCGTTTTTCGCCTTTTTCCCGATGAAATGGGCGTTTTTGATAAAGAAAAGGTGTGTTTTGGTGTAAAAACGGTGTAAAATTTCCTTCAATTTTATTTGGAAATATCGTTATGATGCTATATTTTTGCAGGCAGATTGTTATTAATATCTAAAATGCTATGGATATGAAAAGAATTATTACCTTTTTATTAGCACTGTCTGCTACCGTGGGCGTTTTTGCTCAGGGCATGTTTGATGACGATGCTATAGATGTTGTCATTGACGGGTTGAACTACATGCTGTATGAGGATAAGGGTGAAGCCATAGTGGCAGGCTACAACTGTTGGGACGGTGAACTGACGATTCCTTCAGAAGTGAGCAACGACGATAAGACATATTCCGTAGGCGGCATTAACTGGGCAGCTTTCAACGAATGTGAGACACTTACCCGTGTTGTGATACCCAAGAGTATCCATTATATTTGGTCTGTTAGTGTGAATGCTGTTGAGGCCAAGAATCCTTTTGCCTATTGCACCAGTCTTGAATCAATAGAAGTGGAGACTGGCAGCCCTCTCTTCAGCTCTGTAGATGGCGTGCTTTTCGATGCAGAGCAAAAGACGCTTTGCTGCTTTCCAGCAGGGCGCCAGCAGACAACGTACACCGTTCCCGATGGGGTGGAATCTTTAGCTTTTTCTGTCTTTTCAGGCAACACCTATCTGGAGTCGGTTTATTTCCCTTCCTCTGTCTCGTTTATTTCAAGCGTTTTTGATGGCTGCACGAATCTTAAAACGGTGCAATTGCCCGAAGGCCTGGAACACATTACCGCATTAACGTTTTGGAATTGTAAGAGTCTGGCAACGATAGATATTCCTGCAACGGTAAAAATTATTGGTGAACATGCATTCTGGGGGTGTTCTTCCCTGACATCATTGGATTTGCCTGCCAGTGTTACCCAAGTTGGTTCAGGAGCTTTTTCCGAATGTTCCAGTCTTTCAAAGCTTATCATCCGGGGAGTTCTCAACACCCAATACGACAACCTGAGAAATACGCTTAGCGGTCTGGACCCTTCTGTGACGGTCATCTATGTCCAGGCTTCGGAGGTGGAAAAATACAAAGCCATCTATTCCGGTACGGTACTGCCCCTTGAGTCTCTTCCTCAAGACACCTACCATCCTTTCCTTAAGGAGGGCAAGCGGTGGAACTATGTGCATGAGCATATCAACATGTGGGAGGATGAAAGAACAACGGAGAATGTGTCTTTTGTCATTGAGGGCGACATGGAGATTGACGGGAAGACCTATAAGAAGATGTATCATGCTACTTCTGATGAACAGTTCTCCTCGTTGGACAACAAAACGTTCTATGCAGCCGTGCGCGAGGAAGGAAAGAAAGTTTATATTTATGACGAGTATGAAGGCGACATACTGCTGTTTGATTTCGGGATGCAGCCCGGGGAAAGCTATGAACTGGAAAACCTTTTTGTTAGCCTGGAACTAACATCCTTAAGACAGATGACTTTCCACGGCAGGGAGTTGACCGTCATGCAGTACAAGGTGGGCGGCGACATGGGTTATTTCGGTTTTGAACCCATCGTTGAATCTGTAGGATGTACCAATGGATGGGACATTCTGGATCAATACATGCCCGTACCCCCTAATGGCATCATCGACCACAATATCTTCCAGTCTTGCTACGAAGACGGAGAGTGTATCTTCACTGCTGAGGATTTCTTGGGAATAACCACAAGTATCCAAAGCAAGAGTACTTCTAAAGGCATTAAACCGGACGGAACTATTTATGATCTGCAAGGCCGCCCGCTTTCAGTACCGCCCGCAAAAGGCCTCTATATACAGAATGGCCGTAAGTATATAAGGAAGTAAACGACAAATAAACTAATAACTGTCTTCTCCCCCGCCCGCATCCGTTGCTGATACAGCAATGACGTGGGAGGGGATTTTTGTGGGCTTAGCATGTCGGAATTGCAAGGGAACAAGTACAACGAAAGTGCCGGGTTGATGCATGGATTGCGCCATCCTGGCCTTACGAAAGGTCGGGTCAAAGCCGATGAAGGCTCGGAGCTGGCTCCATGATTGCTCCGGGCGGGTTTCATGATAGCTTACGGCAAAGTCATAAAAGGGCGCCCGCCGGACAATCGTCGGGCGGGCGGCGGATGAATGTCTGGCGGGCGCCCGACAAGTGTAGGGCGCCCGCCAGACGGAGGATGTTCAAATGTTTCAGATGACTACTATATCAAGTGCAAAGTTACAAAAAAAATCGTTATCATCCAAATATTTCGCTCTTTTTTTACGTATGACTTGTTATGTAAAAGTACGAAAGAAACGAAAAGTCCTTGACTTTGTTCTTCACTCACTTAATCGCAATCTTGAGCTAAAGCTCGAGCTTGCTCACGCTCGGAAGAACATAAGCAAGCTCAGTTCTTCACTCACTTAATCGCAACCTTGAGCTAAGCTCGAGCTTGCTCACGCTCGGAAGAACATAAGCAAGCTTTGTTCTTCACTCACTTAATCGCAACCTTGAGCTAAAGCTCGAGCTTGCTCACGCTCGGAAGAACATAAGCAAGCTTTGTTCTTCACTCACTTAATCGCAACCTTGACTCCATTGTTGATGTAGATGCCAGGCTGTGTGGGCTTGCCTTGCAGCACGGCGCCATCAAGGGTGTACCAAGTTCCCTTTCCTTGGGAGAGGGTTGGGGTGTGGGTAATTCCAGTGGGATCAGCCACGATGGCATTGATGGTGAGCTGGCTGCTGGCAGGCATCTCAAAGGTGTATTCTGAACCAGAGACGGTGGTCTCAGTCTCGTTGCCGTTGATGACCTGGCGGACGGTCCAGCCCGTAACCTCCTTATCGCCGAGGGCTGTGCCCGTGAGCGTGACGTTGCGGCCCTGGAAGAACTTACCGTCGAAGGTACCCTCCGTGAGCTTGACACCGTTGAAGGTAATCTCCACGCTGGCAAGGTCTTCGGCAGACATTTCCTTGTTGATGGTCATCGGGCGGATGGTGCCTAACTGGTAGTAGTTCTTCAGATGTGTAAGGAAGTAGTCGGCACGGTTGTGCAGCCAGTCGCGGGCATTGTTGAGCTCTTCGTTATAGTTTGGCCACCATGCATTGTAGAGGTTACGGTGGAAAGGATATTCCGTTTTGATCTGCTCGTACATGGGATCCCATACGGCACGTGTGCCTTCCTCGTTGAGGAAGTCGCCTACATAGATGGCGCAGCGGTCAATGAACTCACGCTTCAGGTCGGCATTCTCCATCATACGACGGAACAGACGAGTACCGTCATAACCATTGGCACCCCAGTTGGCATTCGAGTCATAATTGGGGTTGTAAAGCCACTCGAAGTAGTTGTAACTGGGCTGACGGCCATAGAGCCCAAGTCCGAAGTCGGTGTCCTTGGCAATGAAACGCCACTTTCCTCCGTCAGCCTGCGGACGCCACAGCACGATGTTGTTACCCGGGAAGTCGAGGTTGCAGTAGAAGGCATTCATAATCATGAGGTTGAAGAACTCCTCCCAGTCCACCCACTGAGCAAATTCTTCGAGCGTATGGCCGTGTTCGGTATAGAAATTCTTGAACGCATTGAAGCTGTCGATGCTGCCTTCCTTCAGTTCCCACCAGTTTTCTATCATGTCGATGTCCTCGAGTCCGTCGTAGTTGGTGTAGATATTGTCCTCGTTGGAACGCTCGCGGATGTTCAACATTCCCTTATAGACGCCGTTGATGTAGATGATGATGGGACGATAGGCCTGCCAGTCGAGGTCAACACGCTGTGCCACATGGCACTGGATGATGGCATCGCGCTGGAACAGGTAGTCGAAGTCGTTACCGGCATTACGCAGGGCGATGGACTTGAAGTCGGTAAGTCCGGGCTTCTGATCGGGGAAGAACTCATACTCCAGACGCTTCTCGCCGAAACGCTTGTTGGCATAGACGGCAAGCGACTTGGCAGGATGAGAACGGGTGGCGCCACCCATGATGCGCATCTCGCACAATTGGTTGAGTTGGCTGTCTTCGTTGCCATTCTCGAAATACTCGATGTTCATGGGACGACGCCAGTCGAACTCGTAGTTCTTCTTGTCGCTCTGATATGAACCATCGCAGTAGATGCCTATCATCGGGTCGTTAAGATACCTGTTGTCAATGGCAATGGAAACGACGGGGAGCGTCAAGGGACGGGTTGGGGTGGCGGGGAAGAAGATGTAGCTCTGCACAGAGGAACGGGGCGACAGCCAGCCGTTGGCAAAGGCCTTGGCACGAACCACAGTAGTGCTGTTGATGTTGAGGGGCGAGCTGTACGTGGGGCTCTGCAGGGTAGGCTCCGAACCGTCACGGGTGAAATGAATCTCAGCGCCTTCAGGACTGTCGTCGGGTAGCGAGAGCGTGAGCTCGATGCTACCGCCGGTCATCACGCTTCCGGCCTGACTGAAGATGGGCTCACCCAGTATGTTGTTGGTGATCTCTCCGCAGTTGGCAGCACCTGGGGTGGGGGTCACCTGATAGCCCCACTCCTCAGCGCCATCGGTCTGACGGCCGTATGCGATGTTGGGGGCGGGCTGCTTCTTCATGTTTGTCAAGAAGTCAACCACCTCAGAGCCTTGGAAGAGATAAACCTTGCCATCCTTGCCACTCTCCAGACGGAAGTCGGCGTGGAGGAGGTTGTCTGTATCGTCGTTGGCTTTGTCGCAATAGATGATGACGTAACCGTTGGCAGGAACAGACAGGCTGGGCAGCTGCCAAGCCTTGTTGACCTTGTCGTTCTTACCAAGCTTATACTGGCCCAGGTTAACGGGAGTATCGCCGGTGTTGTAGAGTTCCACCCAAGAGTCGGGAAAATCATTCAGGTCATCCATGATACAGTCAATGTTCGACTGCATAAGTTCGTTAATGACAAGCTGAGCACGTGTCTGGACACACGTTACAGCTAAAAGCGCGGCTAGTAAAAGTTTTTTCATTGATGTAAGTTTTTAGAATCTGGGTGCAAAGGTAGTAAATACTTTGAGCATTGAGCATTGAGCATTGAGCTTTTTGCTGGCGCTTAACCTTTTTTACCAAAAAAAATCACCACTCACCACTCACCGCTCATCATTTTTTATTATCTTTGCAGCCGATGATTGACAGGGCGACAGTTGATAAGATCATGGACGCTACCAACATCGTGGATGTGGTGAGCGAGTTTGTTAACTTACGCAAGGCGGGAGTTAACTACAAAGGACTGTGCCCGTTCCACGACGACAAGACACCCTCGTTCATGGTGTCGCCCTCGAAGCAGATTTTCAAGTGTTTTGCCTGCGGCAAGGGCGGTACGGTTACCTCCTTCCTCATGGAGCACGAGCAAATCACCTATCCGGAGGCGCTGCGCTGGCTGGCAAGGAAATACAATATTGAGATTGAGGAGCGCGAGCTGACCGACGAAGAGAAGAAGGAGCAAAGCGACCGTGAGTCGATGTTCATTGTCAACGAGTGGGCAAAGGACTTCTTTCACAACACCCTGAAGAACGACCCAGACGGCGTTGCCATCGGCAAGCAGTATTTCCGCAGTCGTGGCATCCGCGACGATATCATTGAGAAGTTCCAGCTGGGCTTTTCGCCGCAGAAACGCGACGCCCTTGCCTCAGCGGCGCTGAAGGCCGGCTACAAGGCAGAGTTCCTGGTGAAGACGGGACTGTGTTATAGACCCACCCCCAACCCCTCCCTGGAAAGGAGGGGAGAAGATACTTCTGCCTCTGAAGAAGAAAACGCTAAGGGTAATTACTCCCCTCCCTCGCAGGGAGGGGCAGAGGGAGGGTCTCTTCGAGACCGCTACGCCGGTCGTGCCATTTTCCCGTGGATGAACGTCAGCGGCAAGATTGTGGCTTTCGGCGGACGCGTGCTGGACTCCAGAACGAAGGGCGTGGCACAGAAATACGTCAACTCTCCCGACTCCGACATCTACCACAAGGACCATGAGCTGTACGGCATCTTCCAGGCCAAGCGGGCCATTGCCAAGGAGGACTGCGTCTATATGGTGGAGGGCTATACGGATGTCATCGCCATGCACCAGTGCGGACTGGAGAACGTTGTGGCCAACTCGGGTACGGCGCTCTCCGTCTATCAGATACGCCTGCTCCACAGGTTTACCCAGAACATCGTACTGCTCTACGATGGCGACGAGGCGGGCATCCATGCTGCTATGCGAGGAACCGACATGCTGCTGGCCGAGGGCATGAACATCAAGGTGTTGCTGTTGCCTGACGGCGATGACCCTGACTCGTTCAGCCGCAAACACACGGCAGAGGATTTCCGTGATTACATCAAGGAGCATCAGACGGACTTCATACAGTTCAAGACGGACTTGACGCTGAAGGGTGTCACCGACCCCATCAAGCGCAGCGAGGCCATCGCCGACATAGTCAAGACCATCAGCGTGATACCTGACCCCATCAAGCGCGATACTTATCTGCACGACTGTGCCACCCGGCTTGGCGTGAACGAGCAGACGCTTCTCAACAGCATGAACAAGGACATACGCGCCAACCGTGAGGAAAAACGGAAGGAGCGCGAACGGGAGGAGCGAGGAGAGGCTTCATTACCTAATAGGACTATTGTGTCCCCCTCGGGGGACGAAAAGGGGGCTGCCACTTCCATTGAGGCGCTTCTCATCCGCGAGGTCATCCGACACGGCGAAGAAATCATCTTCGACAACGTGGAAACAGAGGACGGACAGACCGTCAGCCTCACCGTGGCGCAATACATAGACTATGACCTGGGACAGGACGGGCTGCAGCTGTCGGACGAGCGTTACCGTCAGATTCTGCAAGAGGCTGTGGAGCACAGCGGCGAGAAAGGCTTCAAGGCAGAGACCTACTTCGTGCGCCATCCTGACCCTGCCATCAGTCAGCTGGCTGCCAACCTCGCCATGAACCGTTACCAGCTCAGTGCCAGCATGGACGTGCCGCAACGCGAGGGAAATCTCTCACGTCAGGTTATCCACCTGGTGCTCGACTTCCGCATGGACATTGTGACCCGGCAGCTGAAGTACCTGCAACAACAGCTGCGCGAGGCAGGCAACGATATGGACCGCATCAAAGAGGTGCTGAACGAACAGAAGCGCATGCAGGAACTGCGCAACGCCCTTGCCCGCCAACTTGGCAATGACATTATAGGCAGATGATTCACGAACTATATATAGCAGGTGTCGTACTTTACTGGATTGTCATGACGGTGACAGTCATCCACGTCATCATGGACAACCGCCAGCCCGCCAAGACCATGGCATGGGCACTGGTGATACTGTTCGTGCCTTTCGTGGGATTCACACTCTACCTTTTCTTCGGCATCAACACCCGCAAGGAGCGCATGGCCAACCAGCGTTCGCTCGACCAGTTGTCAAGACGACAGATGCTGGGGTTCGTGGGTCAGCAGGACTTGCGACTGCCCGACAAGCACAAGCAGCTCATCGACCTTTACGTCAACCAGAACTTCTCGCTGCCCTTCAAGGACAACGACATCGGCATCTTCACAGAAGGATACAGCTTCTTCGCCTCGCTGTTTGAGGTCATCGGCGCTGCACGTGAACATATCCATATTGACCTGTATATCTTTGAGGACGACGCACTGGGCATGCTTGTCAGCGACATGCTCATTGATAAGGCCCGACAGGGGGTTGAGGTGCGAATTATCTACGACGATGTGGGCTGCTGGAACGTGAAGCACCGTTTCTTCGAACGCATGAGGGAAGAAGGCATCGAGGTGTCGCCTTTCCTGCCTGTCCGCTTCCCGTCGTTTACCAGTAAGGTGAACTACCGCAACCACCGTAAGCTCATCGTCATTGACGGACGCGTGGGATTCATCGGCGGCATGAACATCGCACTACGTTATGTGAAGGGCCAGAAACCCACCGATACTTGGCGCGACACCATGGTCCGCGTGGAGGGCAAGGGTGTCTATGCCCTGCAACGTGCCTTCCTCATTGACTGGTACTTCGTGGACCGTACCCTGCTCAGCGACAGGAAATACTATCCAGATAGCCCATCCCCCCGCCCTTCTCTAAGGGAAGGAAGCCCAACTCCCCTCATCCAGATTGTTACCAGCGGCCCTGCCTCACCTTATCCCGAAATCATGCAGGGATACGTCCATGCCATCTCCTCCGCCAAGGAGTTTATCCTCATGGAGACACCTTACTTCCTGCCTAACGAACCTGTGCTCTTCGCCTTGAAAATGGCAGCCCTGCGGGGTGTCAGGGTACAACTCATCGTGCCCCTGCGCTCGGATGCCCGCTTTGTGGAATGGGCAGGACGCAGCTATCTCCGCGAAATGGCGGATGCCGGTGCCGAGGTATGGCTCTACAACGACGGATTCATTCACTCTAAGATGATGGTGGTCGATGACTCACTCTCCACCTGTGGCTCCACGAACATTGACTTCCGTTCGTTTGAGAACAACTTTGAGGGAAACGTCTTTATCTATGACGAAAAAACAGCAGCCCGCTTCCGCGAGGTCTTTATGGCCGACCTCGCGAAAGCCAAACTGCTGAACGATATGCCTGAGAGGCGGCATCCTTCCTTCTTCAACCGGTTGCTGGAAAGTCTGGCACGCCTGCTTGCCCCTCTGTTCTGACTATAGTTTTTTGACTATAGACTACAGATTAGTATTTTGTGCCGCCTTTGCTGTCGTACACTCATTGACCAAATAGACAATGCTCATGTAGGGGATACCCGTGTTCGACTGCAGACCGATTTCGCAGGTGCGGCTGTTGGAATAGCCCACCTCAATGTGGTTGGCCTCAATCTGCGGACGGAGCTTGCGCAACGCATACTTGTTCATTTCCGGGAACGTAAAGCCGCGGTCGCCGGCAAAGCCGCAACAGCCTACGCCCTCAGGCAGATAGACGTTGTTGGAACACATCTTCGCCAAGGCTATCATATCTTTGTCAACACCCATCTGACGGGTAGAGCACGTCAGATGCAGGGCTATATGACGGTCAATGGGATGGAAGTCGAGCCGCGGCACCAGATACTCCATGATGAACTCTGCAGGTTCATAAAGTTTCATCTTATGCATCACCTTCTTCATGCGGTGCAGGCACGGACTTTGGGCACAAAGAACAGGATACTTGCCCTCCTCGGAGGCTTTCCACAATGCCTGCTCCAACTCGGCACTCTTACGGTCGGCAATGTCGAGCATGCCCTTCGACTCCCAGATCTGGCCGCAGCACATGCGTTCCATGCCCTTCGGGAAGATGGTCTGGTAGCCGGCCTTAGCCATCAGCTGTATGACCTCATCCACCAGGTCGTGTTTCTTCTTGCCGTCCTTGGGCTGGCCCATGGTCTGATTGATACAACTGGGGAAATAGACCACTTTTAGAGCCTCCCCTGACCCCTCCAAGGGGAGGGGGGACTCAGATTCGCTCCATTGCCCCCTCTCTTTGGAGGGGGATGGGGGGAGGCTTCTTTCAATGATAAACTGCGTCAGGTCTGACGGCTTGGGCTGGCGCTTCTTCTTCGGCATGGCGGTTGTCCACAGGGGCAGTCCCATTTTGTTCATGCCTCGGCATACACTCGTCATCAGCGTAGGACCAAGCGTAACGTGTCCGAGGTGAGCCACGTCGAGCACCACGCGCAGTCCTGACTTAATGCCTGCCATGTGGTTGGCGGCAAACTCACCAACCTGATAGCCCAGCTTCGAATTGTTCATGTCCAGCTGGCGGATGAGGTGCGTCAGCTCTCCCGTGTTGATCTTCATCGGGCACGACGTCGAGCACAGACCGTCAGTAGCACAGGTCTGGTCACCATA
>JAILHP010000198.1 GCA_024695705.1 Prevotella sp.
TTTTTGTAACTTTGCCATCAAAATAACTAAAAACGGAAGTATTATGAAAAAACTATCATTATTATTCGTCCTGCTGACCATGTTTGGCACAGCTGCCTCAGCGCAAGTAACTTATATGGAAACGAACCATTTCCTGCTCAATTTCTTTACCAGTACAGGCTATGCGTCGTACGACTGGCGCTTTGAGCCGTTGAAGACAGACCTGGAACGCGGACAGCTGAAAGGGGATGTCAAGCGTGTCATAACAACCATTGTCGATAAGACTGGCAGGGGCTTCGGAGAGCATTTCTCTGACACGACCCTCTATAATAAGAAAGGTAACATTGTGAAAGTGACTGCCCCCAAGGTGGATGAGTTTAATCCAAGAAACAAGTTTGTGCCCGACAGCTGGACCTATCAATACGACGACAGCGGCAAGCTGACCAGCTACACGTGGATGACGCAAGTGGAGAGTATGAACGGAAAGTACATGCAGAAGCACATTCACGACATGAAGTACGATGCACGTGGTAACTTATCCCAGGAAATCTATACGGCCTTCTCGCTGGAGCCGGATAAGACATGGAAGGAGTTTGCCCATCAGGATGAGCCGGAATGGACCTTCAAGTATGATGCCAACGGGGCGCTGACGGGAGGACAATACCGTAACTTCAGCCTGACGTATCAGAACGGCCAGCTGGTCAAGATGAAGGCCGACGACATGGACAAGCCCGTTACCTGCACCTATGACGCCAACGGCAGGATGACGAGCTTCAAGCACTACAGCGTTGACGGTATGGATGACGAAGAGTGGTATTACGAGACAACCAACACCTTCACCTATAATCCGGAAGGCTATATCTCGAAGGTTACTCACGAACAATGGGAAATGACGCCGAAGTGGCAGCGGAAAAAACGTTCGGAACTGACCACTTATACCATTACCTATACCTATGGCACGCAGGGCAACTGGACAAAAGCCGTCATCAAATCCAAGGCAGGCAAGGCTCCGGCCCAGACTGTCATTACCATCACCCGTGTTATTGAATAAGCCTTCCTACGGTTGTTGACCGTAAGAAGGCTTACTATCCAGTAATTAAAGTCCTCTGGCCTTGAGCAGGCTGGAGGCATCAGGTTGTTGCATGCCGGTGAAGTCGGTGAACATCTGCATGAGGTCGCCCGTATTGCCGCGACTCAGTATCTTGTCACGCAGGTCCTGACCCGTCTCAGGCTTCAGGGCACCACGCTGGGCAAAGACATCGGCAATGTTGACAGCCAGCACTTCCGTCCACAAGTAGCTGTAGTAGCCCGCAGCATAGCCGCCACCCCACACATGGTTAAAGTAGCTGGTATAGTAACGGGGAGGTATCTGAGCATCGAGCAGTCCTACATTCTTCAAGGCTTCCGTTTCAAAGGCAGCAGCCTTATCAGCTGTGGGGATATCCTTCGAAGAGAGCATGTGCCAAGCCAGATCCACGCAGGTAGCGGCAAGGTTCTCACCAAGGGCATAGGCCGTCTGGAAGGTAATACTCTTCAGCATGAGCTCCTTCAGTTCGGCAGGCATCGGCTCACCCGTCTCATAATGGCGGGCGTAGTGGTCGAAGACTTCGGGGATGGCAGCAAACGACTCGTTGAACTGCGACGGCATCTCCACAAAGTCACGGGCAACGTTGGTGCCGCTGAGCCGGTAATACAGGCAGTCGGAGAGTATGCCATGGAGGGCGTGACCAAACTCATGGAACATCGTGGTTACCTCGTCCCAAGTGAGCAGCGAGGGCTGTCCGTCGGGAGCCTTAGCGCTGTTGCAGACATTGAAGATGATGGGCTGCTGCTTACGATAGCGGCTCTGTTCCTGGAAGCTGTCCATCCAGGCACCTCCGCGCTTGGTGGGACGACGGAAGTAGTCGCAGTAGAAGAGTGCTTTGGACTTGCCATCCTTGTCGATGACCTCAAACACCTTCATATCAGGATGGTAGGTGGGAATGTCGGTACGCTCCTTGAACGTCAGGCCATAAACACGATTGGCGGCATAGAAGACACCATTATACAATACACTATCAACGTTGAAATAAGGTTTTACTTCGTCATCGCTGATGTCCAGCTGTTCCTTCTTCATCTTGGCGGAATAGTAGAAGCGGTCGTAAGGCTGCAGCTGGAAGTCCTGACCCTGTGTCTTGCGGGCGTATTCCTCAATTGCTTTCGTTTCGGCTTGAGCCTTCGGCGTGTATTGGGCAATCAGGTTCTTCAGGAAAGCATAGACGTTTTCAGGCGTCTTGGCCATCGTCCTCTCCAACGAGTAGGAGGCATAGTTGGGGTAACCCATGATTTCTGCCTGCTCGGCACGCAGCTTGGCAATCTCAACTACCAGCGGGAAGGTATTGTACTTGCCCGTACCGTCAGCACGATGGATGGAAGCCTCATAGACTTTCTTGCGCAAGTCGCGGTTATCGAGACTGGCCAGCAGGGGCTGCTGGGTGGTGTTCACGATGACGATGGCGTAGGGAGCCTTGCTTCCCCTGCTCTCAGCATCCTTGGCACACTGAGCAATGTCAGCCTCGCTGAGGCCTGCCAGGTCTTCCTTCTTGTCAACCCATACCACAGCGTCGTTGGTGGCTGCAGGCAACACGTCGCCCCACTGTGTCTGTAATTCAGAGATGCGAAGGTTGATTTCCTTCATGCGGGCCATCTTGTCGTCAGGCAACAATGCACCCTTGCACACGAAGTCCTTATAGATTTCCTCCAGCAGCTTCAGGTCTTCACCCTGCAGCGTCTCGTGTTCACGGTCATAGACCTGGCGGATGCGTTCAAAGAGCGGTTTGTTGAACGATATCTCGTTCTCGAGGTCAGTCAGCAATGGCTGTACCTTCTTCTCTATCTCGCCAATCTCATCCGTCTTGTCGGCCTCGACGATGGCAAAGAACACACGACTCACACGGTCAAGCGTCTTTCCGCTTTCCTCGAAGGCGAGAATGGTGTTTTCGAAAGTCGCCGAGTCCTTGTTCTCCACAATCTGTGCGATTTCATCACGTTTCTGCTGGATGGCTGCCTCAAAGGCAGGCAGATAGTCAGTAGTCTGAATCTTGCTGAAGTCAGGAGCACCAAATGGCAAAGTGCTTTCCTGCAACAGAGGATTTTCACGCTGGGTTTCCGTACAGCTGGTGAGCTGCATCATCGATGTTGACAGCACTGCTGCTGAAATACCGAGAGTCATTAATTTCTTTTTCATATTCATACTATTGTTCAAAATTCATCATTTATAAAACTTTTTTCTTACCTTTGTAGCGGTTTACAGAACTAAAAACTAATATTATAACGCTTATGACTATTGGAGACAAGGCGCCTGAGGTATTGGGCAAGGACGAACAGGGACGGGATATCCGTCTGAGTGATTACAAGGGCAGAAAACTGGTGTTGTATTTCTATCCGAAGGACAACACCAGCGGCTGCACGGCTGAGGCTTGCAGCCTGAGAGACCACTATGGAGAGCTGCAGGGCGCTGGCTACGAGGTAGTTGGCGTGAGCAAGGACTCTGCAGTCTCTCATCAGAAGTTCAAGGAGAAGCATGAGTTGCCTTTCCCGTTAATTGCCGATGTCGATAAGACCCTGATGGAAGCGATGGGAGCCTGGGGCGAGAAGACCATGTATGGCAAAAAGACCATGGGCACCATTCGTACCACCTTCATTATTAATGAGGAGGGCATTATCGAACAGATCTTTGCAGGCAAGCAAGTGAAGACCAAAGAACACGCAGAACAGATTCTGCAGAAATAACCGCTTATTTGAAAATGAGCTGGGCAAACTGATAGAGGCTGCGACGCCAAGTCTGCCACTCGTGAGCGGTCTCGGGCGAGACATAGCCGTGGGCGTTGTAGCCCAAGGCCTTCAGGTTCTCGGCGGCCTTCATCACGCTGCCGTCACCTTCTGCCATACGGGTCTCTCTGCCGCCTGCGCTCATAAAGAGCACCTTGTTGGTCTTCTTGAAATCGGCTGCGTCCTTCAGCTCGTCAACGGTGAACGTGCCGCCGCTGAACATGCCGACGTAGGCGAATGTCGTGGGGTTAGCCAGTGTGATGCCGTGGGTCTGCATGCCACCCATCGAAAGGCCTGCCATAGCACGGTGCTCCGTATCGGCAATCACACGGTAGTTCTTCTCAACCATCGGAATGATGTCAGTCAGCAGAATCTGCTGGAAGGCTTCGAAGAAATTGCCGAAATTGGGACGACCGCCAGGACGTCCGCCCTGTGGGGGACGCTGACCAGCAAACTGCCTACGCATCTCTTCAGGACTGGGGTCGCCAGGACGGCGTGTGTCAAGACCATTGTCCATGAAGATGATGAACGGTACTGCCTTGCCCTCAGCAATCAGGTTGTCCATGATAATGCCTGTCTTTCCTTGAGCCGACCACCCCGTCTCGTTCTCGCCCATTCCATGCTGCAGATAGAGCACGGGGAACTTCTTGGTGGGGTTGGAATAATACTCTGCCGGCAGATAGATGTAGCCGTGACGCATCTTCTCCTGCACCGTTGACCAGTAATAAACCTCGTTGACAGAGCCCTGCGGCACGTTCTTTACCGTATAGAAATCCTCATCGGCTGCAGGAACGTCGATGCCACTTCCCCAACGGCTGGCACCATAGTAGTACTTGCTGCCGGGATCGGGCACGGAGGCACCGTCGATGTTCAGTTGATAGTAGTGGAAACCCTCGTCCTGAGGTTCAGAGGTTCCCGTCCATACACCATTCTCGTCCTTGGTCATGATATAAATCTTGCCGGCAATGTCAAGACCGACGAAAGTGGCTTCGGGTGCCTTAATCTGGGCACGGACCATGCGCTGTGAGTTAACCATCGGATAAGGCTTGTTATCCTGATTGGTTGAAGCAGGCTTGAAGTCTTCTACAACATTTGCAACTACTGAAGGAACCTTTGGGTTCTCTCTGGGAGGACCAAACTGTGCTGACACCGTCAAACTAACAAGCGCCATCAATGTAAGAATGCTTTTTCTCATAATAGTAATATGTTAATAAACCTATCTCTGCTGCAAAGTTACGAAAAAGTTGAGAGAAATGCAAAAGAAAACATTATTTTTCTTTTCATTTCCGAAACGAAGTAACTTCGGCGAGGCCAATGTTACGAAAAAGTTGAGATAAATGCAAAAGAAATAAAATATTTTTATGCAGAGATAAAATAAATGCTTATCTTTGCCGACGCTATTATTGCAGTTAGTACAATGGAACGTAACAAGGAAATCTATAGGGTGACGTTGGTGGGCGTGGCAGTAAACGTGGCGCTGCTGCTCTTCAAGTTCGTGGCAGGCATTGTGGGACACAGTGCGGCCATGTTGGCCGATGCCATCCACTCCCTGAGCGACTTTGTGACGGATATTATTGTACTGGTCTTCGTCCGCATCAGCGGCAAGCCGAAGGACAAGTCGCATGACTATGGGCACGGCAAGTACGAGACGCTGGCCATGACCATTATCGGTATGGCCCTGCTGGCAGTTGCTGTCGGTATTGTCTATGGCGGTGTGATGAACGTGTCGGTGTGGCTCAGGGGCCAGGAGCTTGAGGCGCCGGGCATGCTGGCGCTTTGGGCTGCCCTGTTGTCCGTGGTGTTGAAGGAAGCCGTTTTCCGCTACTCCATGGTCAAGGCCCGCCAGCTGAACTCTCAGGCGGTGGAAGCCAACGCCTGGCATCACCGCAGTGATGCGCTCTCTTCCATCGGTACGGCAGTGGGCATCGGTGGAGCCATTTTCTTAGGAGAGCGTTGGACGGTGCTCGACCCCATCGCCTCTATTATTGTCGGACTGTTTATCGTCAAGGTGTCGTTCGACCTCTTGCGGAATGGCATCGGAGACCTGATGGAGCAGTCGTTGCCCGAAGAGGTGGAAACTGAAATTCTCCAGCTGGCAGGTTCTGTGCCAGGCATCTCAGAGCCTCATGACTTGCGTACCCGTCGCATCGGCAACCACTATGCCATAGAGCTTCATATCCTCATGGACGGCAAAATCCCTCTCCGAGAGGCCCATGACAAAGCTACGGAAGTAGAGAAACTGCTGCTGGAACGTTATGGTGCCGAAACGCACATCGCCGTACATGTCGAGCCGGAATAATCCTCCATTCGTGACAAAAACAATGAATTACAAACTGATATTACTAATCCTAACGACAATGATGATGATGAATTGCAAGGGACAGCCGGCCACTCCCACGGTGAGGCCGGCAACACAGGCGGGACGCTTCTACGAGAGCGATTCTCGAGCGTTAGCCAACGAGATAGACAGCCTGCTGGCCCGTCATGCCGGTGGTAGCTACGACAATGTAGCAGCGCTGATAGTGCCCCATGCCGGCTATTACTTCTCGGGTAATGTGGCTGCTTCAGCCTACGCCCGACTGGACCCGCAGCGGAAATACAAGCGGATCTTCCTGCTGGGACCGAGTCATCACGAGTGGCTTGACGGGGCATCGGTGAACACGGAGGCTGACTACTATGCCACACCGTTAGGTCAGGTGCCCGTTGACCGCGAGACGGCCGCCTCGTTGCCAACAACGCTGTTTTCCTATACCCCTGCCGCCCACGACCGTGAGCATTGCTTAGAGGTGCAGCTGCCCTTCCTGCAGCGGTGTCTCAAGGACGTGCCGCCCATCGTACCTATCATCATCTCCACCAATGACTTCACCAAGCTGAAACACATGGCCGAGGCGCTGAAGCCCTGGTTCACCGATGACAATCTCTTTGTCATCAGCAGCGATTTCTCCCACTATCCCACTTATAGTGACGCCTGCGACGTGGATGCCAAGACTGGGAAGGCCGTGGAGAGCGGTGATGTCAACCAGTTCATTGCTGCCATCGA
>JAILHP010000003.1 GCA_024695705.1 Prevotella sp.
GCCCGGTCCCTCCATCAACAATATGAGCAACGAGTGGGCTCAGGCAGGCGAAACGGCTACCATCTACGGAAACTATTTTGTTGACGACCCCAATACACCGCTCTCACTTACCATCAGTGGTAAGAAGATTGACATTGACGAGTTTGACATCAGTCATATCACCTTCACCGTTCCTACCGGACTGACCGAGGGACCGATAGAGGTCTCCACTGTCTATGGCAAGGTGAAGCCTAAGTTCAACTATCGTGACACCAATGGTATGCTGTTCAATGACTGGGGAACCTTCGATGCTGGTGACGTTTCTACCGGACTTACCAACCACGGATGGCACGCCCAGAAGATAATGAGTGACGATAATTCGCTGGATGGCAGCTACCTGATGCTGGGCGACTGTGACCTGGAGGACGGTTCCTGGATGGACGGCAACGTGTCGTTCGAATACTGGCCCGGCGACTGGGACGGCACCTTCACGGGTGTCAACTCACGCCTCTCTGACCTGGTCAGCTTTGCCGACTTTGCCAACATGGCACTGAAGTTCGAGGTGAATATTCCGTCGTCTAACCCCTGGACCAACCTCTCCATGCAGGTGATCTTCTCAGGCGACGAGCAGGTAACGCTGCCTACCGCCAACAACACGTTCTTCAACGGAACGGACTATGCACGTGCACTGTGGACTCCCTGGAGCAAGACGGGTTCCTATGACACTGGCGGCAAGTGGGAGACGGTTACTATTCCTCTCTCTACCTTCAAGTACAAGAACGACGGTACGCCTGCCAGCGCACCCCTTGAGGCCAAGAACTTCACGGGTCTGACGCTCTTCATCTGGAGCGGTGTGACCAGCGGCACTACCTGTCACCCCATCATCCGTATCGACAACGTCCGTGCGGTGGCGTACTAATTTGAATTGATAATTGATAATTGAAAATTGATAATTAAGATTATGAAGATATATCGTAAAATATCAGTATTGGCCATTGCGGCACTGGTGGCAGCTACGGGTTTCATCGGCTGTAGCGAGGATTCCCTCGACACCAACCAGTACGGCAAGAGTGGGGTGAACATCCTGAGCTTCGGCCCGATGCCCATCACCCGTGGCGAGACCATGCGACTGACAGGTACACAGCTCAACAACGTGCGCCAGGTGCTCTTCCCCGAGGGCAACCAGAAGATCACGCCTGCAACGACCTACATTCCTGGAGAGTTCAGCTTGAAAGGCAATGAAGAGATGACGGTCACCATTCCTGACCAGTGCGTACCTGGCAAGCTCCGTCTGGTAACCAGCAACGGCGACACCATCGTGTCGGCTTCCAACATTACCTTTGCCGAGGAGATTAAGGTAACCTCCTTCAGTCCTGCCAGCATCCACCCGGGCGACATCGTCACCATCAAGGGTGAGTACGTCTGGAACATCGGACAGGTAGTGTTCTTCGACCATGTGGTTGTTGAGGCCGAGAACTTCCTGAAGAATACCCGCAACGAGATTCAGCTCCGTGTGCCCATGGAGGCCAAGTCGGGTGAGATTGCCTACAACAACGGTACTGACGGTGCCGACAATGTGGCCATTGGCCAGCTCAGCGTAGATGCTCCTACCGCTACGGGCGTTTCCAACGCTAATCCTGAGTTTGGTGAGGTCATCACCATCACGGGTGTGAACCTCGACCTGGTCACCAAGCTTGACTTCCCCGCTGTGGAGAATGTTGACTTCATGGTAGCCGAGGACGGTAATTCCATCAAGGTCACTGTACCTAACAATACGGTTTCCGGTAAGATCGTGATGACCTCTGCCGCTGACCTGACTACATCGGTTGACGTGACCCTGCCGCTGGCTACGGTCACCAGCACATCGCCTGTCAAGGATGTGAAGGCTGGTCAGACCATCACCATCAAGGGTGACAAGCTCGACCGCATCACTCACCTCATCCTGCCGGCTGTCGATGCCATCTGGACTGACTTCACCAAGAGCGCCAACCAGATTAACTTCGTGGTTCCTGAGGGCATGGGCGACGGTAAGGTCATCCTCGTACAGCACGAGAACTACAGCGTTGAGTCTGACAAGATCTCCATGTACAGCGAGGCTCCCGAGACCACTATCTGGAGCGGCAACTTCTACATCGGCAACTGGAATGCCGGTATGCAGGATCTGGCTTGGGGCGGCTACGACTGGTCAACCGCTAAGCCCGGACAGGTGCTCACCGTCTATCTGACGCCTGACATGTCGGAGGGCTGGTCACAGATCCGTGTCGGTAACGGCTCATGGGCTCCGCTGCCCGGAACGTCTGATGTCAACCCGCTGACGGCTGAGGACACCAAGTTCTCCGTCACGCTGACGCAGGCCATGATTGATGAGATGGTCAACAACGGCGGTCTCGTCATCTGCGGTGCATTCTTCACCATCCACAAGATCACCCTGTCTATCCTGGAGACCACCATCTGGAGCGGCTCGTTCGCTCTGGGTAGCTGGGCTGCCGGTATGCAGGAACTGGCTTGGGGCGGCTACAACTGGGCTACTGTGAGCGCAGGCACCACGCTGAAGCTGTACTATGAGGTGGATGCCTCTGTAGGCTACATCAACATCCGCTTCGGTAACGGCTCTTGGGTGGCTCTGCCCTCAACACAGGGCTGGGGAAGTGACGGCAACGCTTCGCCCGATCCGTCAGAAACCAGCATCAAGACCGTGCTGACCGATGCAGACATGAACGAGCTGATCAACAACGGCGGTCTCGTCATCTGCGGTGCCGGTATCATCTGTAAGAAGGTGGTGCTGCTGTAAAAAGAATAGAGTAATTAGCAATGAGTGATGGTGATTACCACAATAAAGTGCGGATTAATCCGTTACATTATTGGGTGGCCCTAAAGAAAGCAAGGTAATCATCATCACTCATTGCTAATTATTTGTTTAATTATTTGTTTATGAAACATAATTACATTTGTTCTCTCATCCTGTTGTCATTTTTGGCAGTCTCATTTGTGATGACTTCATGCGGTGGAGATGATACACAAGGCGACACGCCCGACACACCCTCTATGACTATTAAGGTGCGCTCATGCAGCATTGCTGAGGGGGCAACGTTTGCGGCCAATTCGCTGAGCGAAATAACCGTCACCTATAACACCACGGTGGCTGTCAGCTCTGCCGACGGCATAACGCTCAACGGTGAGAAGTGTGCCGCCAAGTCAAGCAGCACGACAGCAATGGATATTGTCATCACACTGCCGACACTCGAGGATGGGAAGTCATACACGCTTTCCATCGCCGAAGGAGCCATTGTCTCAAACGCTGACAAAACGGTCAAGGCTCCAGCCTACAAGGTGAACTTTACCACTAAGGAACGGGCCGAACTCAATATTCCCATGATGCCTGTCACTGCATCCACTCCCGCAGCAAAGACCCTCTATACTTTCTTTCGAGAGAACTATGGACGTAGAGTGGTGTCAAGTGTTATGGCCAACGTCAATTGGAACAACGAGTGTGCGGAGAAGGTCTATCAGCTGACAGGCAAGTATCCTGCCATGAACTGCTACGACTTCATCCACATCCTCTATTCTCCCGCCAACTGGATTGACTACACTAGCATCAAACCCGTTCAGGACTGGGTGAACGGCGGAGGTCTCGTGCAGCTGATGTGGCACTTCAACGTGCCCAAGACGGAAGGATCAACGGATGTCACCTGTACCCCGAGCGAAACAACCTTCAAGGCCGCAAATGCACTGGTCAGCGGTACTTGGGAGAACAGGTGGTTCTACGAGCAAATGGACAAGGTCGTTGCTACCCTCCTGAAGCTGCAGGATGCCGGCATCGCCGCCACCTGGCGACCTTTCCACGAGGCTGCCGGAAATGCCACTGCCAAGCAGCAGGCCTCCTGGACCAAGTCTTGGTTTTGGTGGGGTTACGACGGGGCAGAGACCTACAAGAAGCTGTGGGTTGCAATGTTTGACTACTTCAAGCAGAAGGGTGTCAACAACCTGATCTGGGTATGGACTACGCAAAACTACAACGGCAATAGCGCCACCTACAACCAGGATACCGACTGGTATCCCGGCGACAAGTATGTTGATATCGTAGCCCGTGACCTCTACGGTTACAACGCCTCCCAGCATCATCAGGAATTTGAGGAAATCCAGCAGCGCTACCCCAGCAAGATGGTTGCCTTAGGTGAATGCGGTTGGGACGGAAACAGCAGCAAGGAGAGTGCGACGCCCGAAGAGTTCTACCAGGCAGGTGCCCTGTGGAGCCACTTCATGGTGTGGTATCAGGGTGACAACGGCACCTCCACCGGAACTATGTGCAGCGATGCCTGGTGGAAGGCGGCCATGAGTGACAGGAATGTCATTACCCGCGATCAGTTGCAATAATACAATCATTCTCTATAAATTATTTATGTATATGAAAAAGAATTCCAAACTACTGAGCCTGCTCAGTTTAATGTTCATCACACTCTGCTTCACGGGACTTGTTTCCTGTGGCGATGATGATCCGGGTGACACCCCGACGCCGAAGCAGACCATCAGCGTGCGCTCGTGCAGCATCACCAACGGTACTGAGTATGAGGCTGCCAGCCTGAGCGAGGTAACCATTTCCTATAATGCGACGGTGGCTATCAGCAATGCCGACGGCATTCTTCTTAATGGCGTCAAGTGCTCGGCCAAGAACAGCGGCACCACCGCAATGGACGTTGTCATCACGCTGCCCGCTCTCGAAGAGGGCAAGGCTTATACGCTAAACATTGCCGAAGGAGCCATTGTCAGCAAGAGCGATGCTTCTGTCAAGGCTCCTGCCTACAGCGTGAGCTTCACCACGAAGGCCGCTCCGCAGCCCATCAGCAACGATGCTACGGCGCTTACAAAGAAACTGGGCTGGGGATGGAACCTGGGTAACCACTTCGACACCAGCTCCGGACAGGACGGTGTACACCCGCAGTGGGGCTATTGGGATAATGCCACGCCTACGCAGGCACTCTACACCAACCTGAAGGCCGCAGGTGCCAGCACCGTGCGCATGGGTGTTACTTGGGGTAACTATCAGGATGCCGAGTGGAACATTGAGGCTTCCTATATTGCTGAAATCAAGCAGAACGTGGAGTGGGCAGAGGCTGCCGGACTGAACGTCATCATCAACATGCACCACGACGAGTACTGGCAGGACATCAAACAGGCTGCCTCCAACAACATCGTCAACGACCAGATCAAGGATCGCATCGCCAAGACTTGGAAGCAGATTGCCGAAGCCTTCAAGGACAAGGGTGACTTCCTCATCTTTGAGTCTTTCAACGAGATTCAGGATGGCGGCTGGGGCTGGGGAGCCAACCGTACCGACGGCGGCAAGCAGTATCGTACGCTCAACGAGTGGAACCAGTTGGTGGTCAGCACCATCCGTGCAACAGGCGGTAACAATGCTACCCGTTGGATAGGTGTGCCTGCCTATGCATCCAGTCCTGCGTTCGCCGTTGACGATAACTTCGTGTTGCCCACAGACCCTGCTAACCGCATCATGGTGAGCGTCCACTTCTATGACCCGAGCAACTTCACCCTGACACCCGAAGGCAATAACGGCTTGAGTGAGTGGGGGCATACTGCTGCAGCCGGTAAGGCTGACCCCAACAGCAATGAGGACCACGTCGTGGAGACCTTCAAGAAGCTGCAGGAGAAGTACATTGCCAACAATATTCCCGTTTATGTCGGCGAGTATGGCTGTGTGATGCACAAGATCGATCGCTCGAATCTCTTCCGCAACTACTATTTGGAGTATGTCTGCCGTGCAGCCCACACCTATAACCTGCCCGTCATCATCTGGGATAATAATGTCGCGGGTGGCGGTAATGAGCATCATGGTTACTTCAACCATAATGATGGCACCTACCTCAACGGCTCCGAGCCGCTCGTGAAGACCATGATCAAGGCGGCTACCAGCGATGATGCCTCTTACACGCTTGAGTCTGTCTATAACAAGGCTCCGTGAGAAGATGAAGTATTAAAGATTAAAAACAACGACCACGAATAGCTTATTACTCGTGGTCGTTGTTGTTTGTATGCTCTATGTTGCATGAATCAAACTCAGTCACCCATGCATTCCATTTAATAACAAGGAAGGATTATTACAAAAAACCTTCTGCAATCTGTAATCGTAACCGAATTGTAACCCCTATTCCTCGGTGTTTTCCAGTTGTTTTTGTATCTTTGCAGCGTAATTGAAAAATAGAACTTAGAAATGACGATGGAATTGTTTTTCAGGCTGCTGGGTTCGTTGGCATTGCTCATTTACGGAATGAAGACGATGAGTGATGCCTTGCAGAAGATGGCAGGACCCAGTTTGAGACACATTTTAGCCCGCATGACAGGCAACCGGCTGAGCGGCATGCTGACTGGTACGATGGTGACTTGTGCTGTACAGTCATCATCGGCCACCACGGTGATGACCGTCTCGTTTGTCTCGGCAGGACTGCTCACGCTGGCACAGGCTATTTCGGTCATTATGGGAGCCAACATCGGCACCACGCTCACGGCGTGGATCATGTCGTTAGGCTACAGTCTTGACCTGACGATTGTCGTATTCCCGGCTTTCCTCATCGGTATGGTTCTCATCTACAAGAAGCGCCATCGCGTGGTAGGTGATTTTCTCTTCGGACTGGCTTTCCTCTTCTGGTCGCTGGTCATGCTGAGCAGCGTGGGACGTGAAATGGACCTGGCCCACAATGCCGATGTGGTCAGTTTCTTTGCCTCGTTTGACACAAGCAGCTATCTTACCATCCTTATCTTTCTGGCCGCAGGCACGGTTATAACCTGTGTGGTGCAGTCGTCAGCAGCAGTAATGGCCATCACCATTCTTCTCTGTTCTACAGGCGTACTGCCCATTTATATGGGTATTGCCTTGGTGATGGGCGAGAATATCGGCACTACGGCAACAGCCAATCTTGCGGCTCTTGGCGCAGGCACAGAGGCACGACGTGCAGCATTGGCTCATCTGCTGTTCAATGTGTTTGGTGTTATCTGGGTGCTCGTGGTGTTCTATCCCTTTGTCGATATGGTGTGCAGTCTGGTTGGCTACAATCCTTCTGAAGGAGGCCAGACGGAAAGACTGCCGGTAGTCTTGGCCATGTTCCACACCTGCTTTAACGTCCTTAACACAGCCTTGCTTATAGGTTTGATCCCCCAGTTGGAGCATCTGGTATGCAGGTTGCTGCCCGGAAGCAAGGCAGAGGCCAAACAGCCTACCACGTTGCACTTCATCAGTAGTGGCGTCATACAAACACCGGAAATTGCCATACTCCAGGCTCAGAAGGAGATTGTACACTATGCCGAACGCATGCACCGCATGTTTGGACTGGCCAGTACCCTCATCGACGAGAAGGATAAGAAGGAGTTTGAAAGCCAATTTGCACGTATAGAACGCTATGAGACCATTGCCGACAATATGGAGTTAGAGATAGCGAAGTATTTGGAACAAGTAGGCAACGAACACTTGTCGGACGATACAAAAGATAAGACACGCACGATGCTTCGTCAGATAGGTGAACTGGAGTCTATCGGCGATGCCTGTTACAAGATAGCCCGCACGGTTAACCATCTGCGTGAGCACAAGGAAGACTTCACAGCCGAACAATATACCCGGCTGCACGACATGCTCCGGTTGGTGAATGAGGCGGTGGTACAGATGATTGTCGTGGTAAGTGGTCGGCGCAAGGATCTCTCGCTCACCGACTCTCTCTCCATCGAGAACGAAATCAATGAGCTTCGCAACCAACTCAGGAACGAGTCTGTCATGGGTGTCAATTCCCACCAGTATTCATACGTGCTCGGCACGCTCTACTATGACATTGTGGCCGACTGCGAGAAAATAGGCGACTATGTCATGAATATTGTTGAGGCCCGTCTGGGTAAGCATCTGCTCATCTATAATGGCTTGAACCTGAACCTCGACAAGAAGACGGCAACCGTTGAAGGCAATCCCGTTAACCTGACCCCGACAGAGTTTGCACTACTTCATCAGCTTTTGGCTCACCGGGGGAAAGTGCTCTCACGCCAGCAGCTGATGGATACCGTATGGGAAGGAGTCATTGTTACTGACCGTACGGTCAACGTCAACATTACCCGCTTGCGCAAGAAACTGGGACCGTACGCTCAAAACATAGTCAGCCGCACCGGCTTCGGATATGTGTTTGAGGAGTTGTAATTGCATCGGCTAAACGAATCCCTTGCTGCGCCACTTGCCTGACCGCCAGCGGCGTAGGAGGATGATGCCGCGGATGTTCTCGTCGAGGGCAAAGCCCACCCACATGCCCACAAGGCCGTAGCCCAGTGGAATGCCGATGACGTAGCTCAGACCCACGGCAATGCTCCACTGGAAGATGACGCCGACAATGAAGGGATAGACCGTGTCGCCCGTGGCGCGAAGCGTGCTGCCGGCAAAGATGTTCGACGTGCGTCCTATCTCCAAGAATATATCGACGACAAGCACCCAGATGCCCATCTGGATAATCTCCTCATTGTCAGTAAAGGCGTTAAGAATAGTGGGCCCGGCAATGGCCAGCATGACGGAGCCGGTAAGCGTGATGATCATGGCCCAGCGGAAGAAGTAGTTGCCTAGGACGTAGGCCGCCTGATGTCGCCATTGGCCAACGAGGTGCCCTACGAGAATGTCTCCGCCCTGCGTAATGCTGACACAGAACAGATAGACGAACATAATCATGTTGTAGCAGTAGGTACGTGCTGCCAGCGCCTCGTTGCTGATCTGGTTGATGAAGTAGGTGATGACTACCTGCGAGAGACTGTAGCTGATGTTTTCGCTCATGGCTGGAATGCCAATCTTCAGCAGGTTACGGAGTTCCTGCCAGGGCATCGGACGGAAATAGCTCAGCGGGAACCGTCGGATGTGGACACGGAAGTGGACAATGGCCAGCAGCAGCATGGATACGGCACGGCTCGTTGCGGTGGCGATGGCGGCACCCTCGACACCCAACTGCGGACAGCCCCAGTGACCGAAGATGAGCGCATAGTTGCCCACGATGTTCAGCACGTTGACAATGCCCGTCACAGCCATCGGCCATACCACCTTGTCGGCGCTTCGTAGCGAGGCCGAGAACGTCAGCGACAGCGCCTGGAAGAACGACAATGCACCCGTCAGGCGCAGATAGACCACGCCGTCGCCCATCAGCTCCGGGCGCAACCCCATGAACTGCAACAACGCTTCTGCATAGAAGAAGAGTAGGGCGCTGACCGTCAGACCCAGCAGCAGGTTCACCACCAGTGCCATTCCCACTACTTGTACCAGCCGCTTGTGTAAACCGGCCCCTATGTACTGCGCACAAAGAATGGACGCACCCATCGAGAAGAACTGATAGACCAGGAACACCAGCGATATGAGCTGGTTGTCCAGTCCCACCGCTGCCACGCTGTTGTCGCTGTAGCGGCTCAGCATCACGGTATCAACCGCACCGAGCAGCATCACCAAGGCTATCTCGATGAATACCGGCACGGTGAGCACTTTCAATTGTCGCTTCAGGGAACTGTCTGGCATATCTCTCTGTCTGTTGGTACTTTCCTTTTAAAAATATATAACGTATTTCCCCGCAGATTATTGTTGTTTCATTATTTTTGCATCGTTGCGAGGCAAATTCGTTCCCCGATTTTTTTTACCGCAAAAACTTGCATAATTCGCGAAAATGTAGTAACTTTGCAAAAGAATAGAATAGAAAGGATGATTGGCCTTTGTGTTCATAGGAAAGTCAAAAAAATACAGATTTAGGTATTTTCCCGACCGTGTCAATAATTTGACACGCCCCTGTCAACAATTTGACACGCCCGTGTCAATAACTTGACACGCCCGTGTCATTCTCGCTACCCCCGGGAAAACTCCCCGTTACTCCCGGCCAATCACCTCGTTTCCCCCGGCCTCTCTCCCAGTTTCCTCCCGCCTGTCTGTTTGAAAGGCGGCACCTCCTGTCTGAAAGGCGGCACCTCCCTATCCGTTTGCTCCGTCCTGTCTGTTTGAAAGGCGGCACCTATATCGTTGCAATAATAAAGTGCAGGAATAAAAAAAACCGTTTTTATTTTGTATTTCGCTCATTTTGTACTATCTTTGCAAACTAAAAGGAACTAAAACTAAAAATGAAAGACAAAACAATACACATGGAGCAGGGGCGTGCTGTGGCCGATGTGTCGGTTTTCGACAACGGTAGTGAGGTACGCGAACTGCATGCTATGATACATGTTAACGATGTGATGCTCAGCTTCCCTGAGCAGTTGGAGGCTGTGACTGAGGCTTATAACGGACTGCTGGCTGCATTCCCGGCTGCTCATGCGGTGTTCAAACGCTACTTCCTGAGTGACGCCGCCAACCAGGCTGACGACGTGGTGGCAGCCGATGTGACGGACTGTGCGAAAAGCATCATTGAGCAGGCACCCCTTGACGGTACGAAGATTGCGTTGTGGGTGTGGCTGCAGACGAATGTTCAGATGGGTATGACGAAGGGCGGACTCTACGAGGTGCGCCACGGAGCCTACCGTCACTTCTGGAACGCCAGCGCCTGTAACCTGGCTGCCAACTCGGAATACCAGACGCGTCTGCTGCTGAACGAATGGGTGATGCAGCTGATGGAAGAGGGCTGTACGCTGAAGGACAACGCCATCAGGACGTGGCTCTTTGTGAACGATGTGGACCTGAACTACGGCGGCGTGGTACGTGCCCGCAACCAGGTGTTCTTCACCCAGGGCCTGACGCGCGACACCCACTTCATTGCCTCGACGGGCATCGGCGGTCGCCAGCAGGACCCCAATGTGCTCAGTCAGATGGACAACTACGCCGTCAGCGGCATCAGTGAGAACCAAGTGCATTACCTCTATGCCCCCACGCACCTGAACTGTACCAGCGACTACGGGGTGAGCTTTGAGCGCGGCACGTATATTGACTACGGCGACCGCCGCCACGTGTTCATATCGGGTACGGCGAGCATCAACAACAAAGGTCAGGTGATGTTTGAGAAGGACGTGGTGAAGCAGACGCACCGCATGTGGGAGAACGTGGAGGCGCTGTTGAAGGAGGCCGACTGCACGTTTGACGATGTGCCCCTGATGATTGTCTATCTGCGTGACCCGTCTGACTACGCCGTGGTGAGCCGACTCTACGAAGAGCGCTTCCCTGACAAGCCTAAGGTCATCGTGCTGGCTCCTGTCTGCCGTACCGGCTGGCTGGTGGAGATGGAGTGCATGGCGGTGAAGGAAATCGATTCAGAATTCCCGGCATTCTAGGGCGGCCTGCGGCCTAAATGATAAATGATAAATGAGAAATGATATACGGCCTGCGGCCTAAATGATAAATGATAAATGAGAAATGATAAACGGCCTGCGGCTTAAATGAGAAATGATAAATGATAAAGAATATGGCAACAGGAATGAATAAAGGTAAATGGATGATGATGGTGATAGGTTTATCATTTATCATTTGTCATTTATCATTTAGCAGCGCAGCTGCGCAGGGTATCCCCGACATGAAGTTCCGCAGGCTGGACACCCGTGACGGTCTGGCTAACTCGCAGGTAAACAGCATTGTGCGCGACTCCCACGGCTATGTGTGGCTGGCAACGCCCTTCGGCCTGTGTCGCTATGACGGTTACCGTGTGCGTAACTTCTACTCGTATGAGCGAGACACCATGACGCTGCGCAGCAACCGCGTGGATAAGGTGGAGGAGGACCACTACGGACGTCTGTGGCTGAACCACGGCATGAACTACTCCGTGCTGGACCCTGTGACAGAAAAGGTTGACCGTCAGCCCACCCGCTGGCTGGCCGAGCAGGGCATCACCGGCGGACTGGAGTATATACACATTGACAGCAAGCATTGCTACTGGGTGAAGACCTACGACAACGGCTTCTTCCACTACGACCCCCGTGGCAAGCACCTCAAGCGCATTCCCTTCGGCTACGAGATGGGCTCCTTCCCCAAGGAGTTTGCCATCACAGCGGCTACGGAGTGCAGGGAGGCCATGCTTTTCGTGTCGAACATGGGCGAGCTGATGTGCATTGACGGCAACGTCGGCGTGGTGGAATGGAGAGACGACTACGTGAAGAAGCAGCTCAATAACTTCAACGACTACTGGGTGTTCTACGACAAGCCGCAGGACATGATATGGGTGATTACCCACAGCAAGGGCACCTACATCCGCGAGCGTTCGGGCAGTCAGTGGTACAGCAACCTGACGGACTACATGCGGGCCAAGGGCTTCCAGAACGTGCCCGACGACATTGTAGTCTGGGAGGCGTGCTACGACAAGAAGGGACTGCTCTGGGTGGCAACCGACCACCTGGGCGTGCTGGTGCTCAACTTCCAGACGAAGGAGTGGAAGCAGTTTACCAACGTGAAGAGCGATGACTCTTCACTGCCCGAATCGACGGCCAAGCACCTCTACCTGGACCAGCTGGGCCGCATGTGGGTGACAACGTTCAAGTGTGGCGTGGCCATGAGCTCCGACGCCCTGACCAACTTCGTCACGCTGCCCGTTGGCGACATCAACGCCATTACCGAGGATCATCAGGGCAACTGGTGGCTGGGTCTGAACAGCGGCGGAATCCTGAAGATGGATCCGAAGACCTACGAGGTGACCGACTCCGTGAGAAAAGGACGGATAGGCACACCGAGCGACGTCATTGTGTCAGCCTATACGGCACGTGACGGCACGCTGTACTTCGGCACCTGGGAGGGTGGTCTCATTACCTATAAGAACGGCGAGTGGCACTGTCTGACCGCCACGTCACCGGGCAGCAAGCTGGGAACCAACAACGTGTGGAGCGTCACCGAGGACCACTGGGGCAACATCTGGCTGGGACTGCTGGGTGGCGGTGTCATGCGGCTTGACCCGAAGACCGGTTCGCAGCGTGTGCTGACAGACAAGAACTCCTATCTGGCAACGGTATGGACGAACAGCATCTCGAAGGCTGCCAACGGATGGATACTGGCGGGAAACTCCGAGTACTGTGCGCTGATACATCCGCAGACCTTCAAGGTCATCAACATGCCGCCGCCTCACGACGAGAACTCCTATACCATCTCCAGGGCTTCCACGCAGGCCCTCATGGACGAGAGGAACATCATCTGGCAGGCCTCACCCTCAGGACTGTCCATCAACGACCGTACGACGGGCGAGAGCTTCCTGCTCGACATGAAGTCAGGCTTCTACGGTTCGAACGTGGTGTCGATGGTCGAGGACGACAACCACACCATGTGGGTGGTCACCGACCACGGCGTGTCGAACATCACGCCCCAGAAGGATGAGGACGGACACTGGACCTTCCCCGTGCGCAGCTTTAACGACCGTGACGGACTGCAGCCCGGCCCGTTCAACCAGCGTGCCATCTACTTCACGAAGTCTGGGCTGGTGCTGATTGGCGGACAGGAGGGTCTCGACATCATCAACACCCGTAAGCTGCAGGCCAAGAAACGTAAGGAGAAACCGCTGTTCTGCGGACTTGTGATATTCAACGACCTGATAGAGGCCGGGCAGAAATATAACGGCCGCGTGATACTCAGGCAGACGCTTAGTAGTACCGACCATATCAGGCTGAAGGATACCGAGAATCAGTTTACCATTCAGATGGGCTCCGACGACGGTGGCATCAAGAACGGCAAGCGCTTTGTCTATCGCATGGAAGGCTTCAACGACGAGTGGATGAAGACGTCGGCCATCAGCTCCGACATCACCTACATGGGTCTGCCGGCAGGTGACTATACGCTGTGTGTGCGTATGCTCAACGACGACGGTACGATGGGCGAGGAGGAAAGCCGACTCGACATCATCATCGGCAAGCCTTGGTACCGCACGTGGTGGGCATTCATGGTCTATATCTTCATAGCCTGCTGCTTCGGTGTATGGTGGCTCAAGAAGTTCTATCGTGGCTTCAAGGGACAGCGCGGTGAGGCCGACATCAATCACACTACGGAATATGTTCACGGGCTCATCCACAAGATATGGGGATAAGTGTGCCGAAATAATGAATGAAAAGTGTGCTTGCGGCTTTTGGTCGTAAGTGAGATAGTTTACAGTTTACAGTTATGAAAAAAGGAATAAAGAGTGTATTTGGTAGTCGATGGATGGTATTGATAGTTTTATCATTTATCATTTATCATTTAGCATTTAGCAGCGCAGCTGCGCAAGACGTTACCGTGCAGGTAGCACAGCCGACGGCAAACGGAGCCAAGGTGGTAAGGCTGCAAGTAGTAAACGACAACATCATCCGCGTGCAGGCCACGTCGGAGGCTGCCCTGCCGCAGAAGCCGCAGAGCCTCATGATAGTGCCGCAGACCGCCAAGCCGAAGTATGACGTCAGCGAGGATGCCAACGCCGTCACCGTCAAGGCGAAGAATGTGACCGCCGTGGTGGACAAGGCCACAGGTGCCGTGGTGTTCTATGATGCTGACGGCAAGCTGCTGACCAAAGAGGCGAAGGACGGCAAGAAATTCTGGGACTTCACCGTGCCCGAAAGGGAACTGGGCATGAAGAGCGGCTTCACGGTGGCCGAGGAGATGAAGCATGGCCTGACGTGGCAGATGGTGTTCGACAGCCCCAGCGATGAGGCCTTCTACGGTCTGGGTCAGCACCAGTCGGAAGAGTTCAACATGAAGGGCAAGAACGAAGACCTGTTCCAGTATAACACCAAGGTCAGCATTCCCTTCGTGCTCTCCAATAAGAACTACGGCATCTTGTGGGACAGCTACAGCTACTGCCGCTTCGGTAAGCCCGACGAGTACCTGCAGCTGAACCGTGCCTTCAAGCTCTACGACCGCCTTGGACGTGAGGGACACCTGACGGGCACCTATATCGGCAAGGACGGCAAGAAGGTGGTGCGCGACGAAGACTCCATCTATTATGAATATGCCTACCCCATGGCGTCGGAGATTGCCCGCCGTACTGACAATGGTGGCCTGAAGAACCTGCCGCAGGGCTTCAGTCTTCAAGGTGCCAACGTGGTGTACGAGGGATTCCTGGAACCCATTGAGAATGGAGAATTGAGAATGGAGAATTGTGATCACAATGGGGGCTGTCATCATGGCGCACAAGGTAATCATAATTGTCCATTCTCCATTCTTAATTATCAATTCATATTATACTACTCTGGCTATGTAAAGGTGTATATTGACGGTAGGGAGGTAGTGCCCGAGCGTTGGCGTACGGCCTGGAATCCCAATGCTTATAAGTTTACCACCGAATTGAAGAAGGGCCGCAAGGCTCAGTTGCGCATTGAGTGGCAGCCCGACGGTGGCGAGGCCTACTGTGGCCTGCGTGTGGCAGCTCCCCGTAGTGCTGAGGAGCGTGGCCAGCTCTCCATTTGGAGTGAGATGGCCAAGGACATGGACTATTACTTCATAGCTGGTCAGAACTTCGATGAGGTGATCAGTGGCTACCGTACCCTGACAGGCAAGGCCAGCCTTTATCCCAAGTGGGTGCTGGGCTTCTGGCAGAGCCGCGAGCGCTACAAGACCAGTGCCGAGATTGAGGAGACGCTGGGTGAGTTCCGCCGTCGTCATATCCCCATCGACAACATTGTGCAGGACTGGAACTATTGGACGGAGAACCAGTGGGGAAGCCATCAGTTTGAGCCTTCCCGCTTCCCCAATCCGCAGGCCATGCTCGACAGCGTACATGCCATGCACGGACGCTTCATGATCAGCGTATGGCCCAAGTTCTACGTGAACACCGACAACTACAAGGCGCTTGACGCGAAGGGCTGGATGTACACGCAGGCCGTGAAGGACGACATCCACGACTGGGTGGGTCCTGGCTACGTCGGTGGTTTCTACGATGCCTATGATGCCGGTGCCCGCAAGATGTTCTGGCAGCAGATGGATGATGCTCTCTACACCGGACTTAGCAAAGGCTCAATGGTCAATGGTCAATATTCAATGGTTGATGCCTGGTGGATGGATGCCTCTGAGCCCAACGTACGCGACTGCACCCCGATGTGGTACCGTAAGGCGCTTTGTGGTCCCACGGCGCTGGGTACCTCGACCGAATATTTCAATGCCTACAGCACCGTGAATGCCGATGCCATCTACAATGGCCAGCGCTCCGTATGGAAGGGCAAGCAGGACGAGCCGCGTGTATTCTTGCTGACTCGTAGTGGCTTTGCCGGTGAGCAGCGCTTCTCTACGGCTACGTGGAGCGGCGACATCGGCACCCGCTGGGAGGACATGCGTGCCCAGATGACGGCCGGTCTGAACTACTCCATGTCGGGCATTCCCTTCTGGGGTATGGACCAGGGCGGCTTCTGTGTGGAGAACCGTTACGTGGCAGCCCAGCAGCTCTACGACCGTACCGGTCAGGAGAACGAGGACCTGAAGGAGTGGCGTGAGCTGCAGACCCGCTGGAACCAGTTTGGCACGTTCATCCCCCTGTTCCGCAGTCATGGCCAGTGGCCCCTGCGTGAGATATGGAACATCGCTCCCGACGAGCATCCCGCCTATAAGTCGTTCGTGTATTACGACCAGCTGCGCTACCGCTTGATGCCGTACCTCTATTCTCTGGCCGGATGGGCACACTTCAAGGACTACACGCTGATGCGTGCCTTGGTGATGGACTTCAACGGCGACCCCAACGTGCTCGACATCGGCAACCAGTGGATGCTGGGTCCGGCCTTGATGGCTTGTCCTGTGGGCTACTACAAGGCTCGCAACCGTAGTGTCTATTTCCCCCAGCAGTGTGGATGGTACAACCTCTACACGGGTGAGAAAGTGATGGACAGCGAAGCAATCGAAAATCGAGAATCCGTAAATCGAAAATTAATTGTTGATGCTCCTTACGAGCAGATTCCGGTCTTTGTCCGCGAGGGTGCCATCATTCCCTTCGGTCCCCAGATGGAGTGGAGCGACGAGAAACCTGCCGAGCTCATCAACCTCTATGTCTATGCCGGTCAGGACGGTGAGTTCCAGCTCTACGAGGACGAGGGCACGAACTATAACTACGAAAAGGGCAAGTACGCCACCATCGATATCCGTTACGACGACCAGACGCGTACCGTCAGCTTCGGCCAACGCAACGGCCAGTTCCCGGGTATGCTGAAACAGCGCCGTTTCAATGTCGTGCTTATCACTGGCGATGCACCCCGTCCGCTGAACCTTGACAACCCCGAGGGTCGTATGGTGGAATACAACGGCAAAGCCGTGAGCGTGAAGCTTTAATGCTTTGCGGCCTTCGGCCTAAATGAGAAATGATGAGCGGCCTTCGGCCTAAATGATAAATGAGAAATGAGAAATGATAAAGAAGAGTGCGATGAAGAATAATTTTTATATTTTTAATGTTAAATGTTTAATGTTTAATGTTAGATGGTTAATAGTGCTTGGTTTATCATTTATCATTTGTCATTTGTCATTTACCAGCGCAGCTGCGCAAGTCCCCGCCCCGCAGAATGTGTTTGCACGTAATGTGGTGAGTCTGAACGGGCCGTGGCATTACTTTGTCGATGTGCAGGAGCAGGGCTACTACGATTACCGCATGGCACGTACGCCATGGGGTTACTTCAGGAATGCCAAGCCCCAGCGTCCGTCGGACCTGGTAGAGTA
>JAILHP010000052.1 GCA_024695705.1 Prevotella sp.
CATTATTGTTAAACCTTAAATCAAAAAAAACTATGAGTACTGTAAATTCTGTTGAAATGAAGGTGAACCTTCGCAAGAACACCAATGAGAAGAGTGACCAGTTCGGCAAGTACTACGCCGAGCTGGAGCGGAAGCGCACGCTGAGCCTGCGCGGACTGGCCAAGCACATCACCGACCACGGGAGCATCTACACCCGCGACGTGGTGGAGGGCGTGCTCATCAAGCTCACCCAGTGCGTGCCCGAGCTGCTGGCGCAGGGACAGCCCGTGAAGCTCGACGGCCTGGGAACGTTCTACCCCACCGCCCAGAACAAGCCCGGCGGTCTGGAGAGCATCGAGGAGGCCAAGACCATTGCTCCCACTGCCCAGGTGGAGGGTGTCCACATCCGCTTCACCCCCGAGGGTGAGATGCTGGACAACATCACCTCGAAGGCCTTCAAGGAGAAGTGTTCCCTGGTATGGGGTGACGAGATTGAGATCACCGGCTACAAGGACGCCCAGAAGAAGAAGGGGCCCATCTACAAGAAGACGCCCATCAGCAACCCGATTGTGGAACCGGAGCCGGAACCTTAATTCTCTGTGACAACGGATTTCACGGATTAAACGGATTTTTTAGCTGCGCAAAACATATCTTTCTGCATAGAAAAATCCGTGAAATCCGTGGAATTCGTTGTTAAAATACTCTTCCTCACTGAGAAGTAATAATCAGTGCAAAAGCACGATGACTGCATGTCGTTGCTGTTTCAACGGCATAATTACAAAAAGGCTTTTTGCAGAGCAGTTCAGATGAATTCTGATAGGTCGTCCTGCAAAAACTCCCACATACGAGCTTTCATGTTCAGGTCATACTTCAGATGATGGAAGTTGTCAATCTTCCATGCTCCATCCTCATATACCAGGTCAACACGTGCCGGTATGTAGGTGTCGGGGGTATATACGGTGAAGAAGACGCTGGCAAGACGCTCATTGTCAGCGCCGACGTAATAGTTTCTGACCTCAAATTCTTCGAAGCTGACCAGGTCCGTGTCATAGGCCATCGTCCAGTGATTGACTTCGAAGAACAGATGGTTTGTGCGAAACTCCTTCTTGCGTACAGCAGCCAGCACCTTGTTCCACGATTTAGAGCAGTAGGTCTTGTCGAACAGGTCGTTGTTCACACCACTTCCAAAGTATAAGTTTTCGTGCTTAACTATGTCGTAAATGGTGCGTACTTGTTCCAGCACAGCTCCACTCTCTGCTTGTAAAGCCACCTCTGATGACTGATATTTTGGCTTGGTCGTAGAGTCAGTAAGTTCTGTCTGGCTGGCATCAGAGACATTGGAATCTCTATTACCAAACAGCTTATTAAATGCCCAAATCAAACATCCGTCGATCAGCAATGCTATGAAAAATATGCAAACTAAGCGTTTCAAAATCTTATCTAATTCTTAATGGTCCATAATACGGATACAAAGTTACACATAATTAACGAACCAGCAAATTTTATGATGAAAATATTTCCATTATTTTGAAATTTTTTTGCAAATTTTTGCAGACCAGGGGAGATTATTCACTCTTGATGGTCAGGCGCTTGGTCAGTCCTCTGGGGGTGTCGGTGACGGTGAGGGTGATGTCGCCAGGCGTTGTTGTGGTGCGGACGATGACGACCAGCTGGCCGCTGAAGAGCTTCATCTGCGGCTGGGTGAACGGCTCCAGACTGGTGGCATCGCCGTTGCAGGCTGCCTGATAGATGCCGGCTCCTGAGACGCTGAACGTCAGCTCATCGTCGGCGGTGGGGCAGAACGTGCCGTTCTTGTCGGTCAGCGAGACGGTGATGAAGGCCAGGTCGTCACCATCGGCCTTCAGCGTGGTGCGGTCGGCAACGAGCTGAAGCTCAGTGGGTTCGCCAGCCGTGACCTGACGGGTGCGCGCAACCTCATGTCCCTCGTCATCGTAGGCCACCACCTCTATCACTCCAGGCTCATAGCGAACGTCGTTCCAGCGCAGGCGGTAACGGTCTAACCTACTTATTCCTTTACTCCTTATCCCTTCACTCCTTCCATTCACAAACAGCTCAGCCTTGGGATAGTCGGTATAGACATAGACGGGAGTCACCTCGCCCTCACGGCCCGGCCACGTCCAGTGGGGCAGCATGTGGAGGGTGTGTTCCTCATGGTTCCAATGGCTGCGGTAGAGGAAGTAACGGTCCTTGGGCAGGCCTGCCAGGTCGCAGATGCCGAAATAGCTGGAGCGACTGGGCCAGTACTCGTCATAGGGCGACGGCTCGCCCAGGTAGTCGTAGCCCGTCCACACAAACTCTCCGATGACCCAGGGGTAGTCGTCCTGCCACACCCAGTCGTCGTCAGGCAGGTTGGACCACGGGCAATACTCCACGTCATAGCTGGAGCACTGGCCGTCGGCATTTTCTATAGCTTTAGGGTCGTAGCCCTCTGCCCACGATGCAAAACGGGAGTTGTCGTCAGGCACTACGGGGAACTTGTAAATGCCGCGTGATGAGACGGTTGAGGCGGTCTCAGAACCCAACAGGAAACCCTTGGGCAGCTGGCGGATGTTGTTCTCGTACTTATGCACGCGGTAGTTGAAGCCCGGCACGTCCATTACCTGTGCGAAACCGCTCTTCAAGGCGTCCTCCGCGCGGTCCATGCCCTGCGTGACGGGGCGGGTAGGGTCGAGGCGGTGACAGATGTCCTGCAGGTGACGGGCTATCTCACGGCCTTCGTCGCTCCACTGCTCGGGTATCTCGTTGCCGATGGACCACATGACGATGCTGGGGTGGTTGCGGTTGCGCAGCACGAGGTTCTCCATATCACGGTCGGCCCACTCGCGGAAGAACCGCGCATAGCCGTTCTTGCACTTGGGATATAGCCACATGTCGAACGACTCGGCCATTACCATCATGCCCAGGGAGTCGCAGATGTCCATCTGCCACTGGCTCGGCATGTTGTGGGAGGTGCGGATGGCATCGGCGCCCATTGCCTTCATGGTCTCTATCTGACGGATGAGTGCGGCCTTGTTGATGGCAGCGCCAAGCGGGCCTAAGTCGTGGTGCAGGCAGACGCCCTTCAGCTTGCGTGTGACACCGTTCAGCTGGAAGCCGCCTTCCTTGGACACCTGAATGGTGCGGATGCCGAACTTAAGCTGCGTGTCATCCGTTCCGTCCTGTAATGTCAGGTTCATGCGATATAAACAAGGCGTCTCAGGTGTCCAGAGCTGTGCCTGTTCCACCGTCATCAGGAACGTTACTTCGCCTTGCGGCAACACCTTTGCCGATGCGGTCTGGGCAACGCTACCGTCAGGGGCGATGAGCGTAGCCTTCAAGAGCTGTCCTGCCACGGGGTTGATGACCTTGGCAGATAGGCTGATTTGGGCGTTTCCCTCGTTTATAGATAAGGTACGCACGCACGTGAGCCATTCGTCGATGTGGCTCTTGGGTGTCAGCACCAGCTCCACGGGACGATAGAGTCCGCCGCCAGGGTACCAGCGGGAGCTCTCCTCCACGTTGGTCAAATCCACCTCAATGGTATTCTCGCCAGCCCGCAAGTAGGGTGTAGCATCAATACGGAACGCGTTGTAGCCGTAGGCCCAGCGTCCGGCCTCCTGACCGTTGATGCTGACCACAGGCTCGCTCATGGCGCCGTCGAATACCAGTTCTGCATGGGCTGGGAGGGGTGAAGGAAGGTTGACGGTAGTGCGATAGTGGCCTTCGCCAATCCAGGGCAGCGCTCCGCTGCGTCCGCTCTTCTCTGTAGCCTCGGTCTCGCCGTTCTGCTCGATGGCCACGCGTTGCAGGTCCCACTTCTTGTCAAACGGTCCGCTGATGGCCCAGTCGTGGGGAATGGTTACTGGCTGCCATGTTGCACGGTCACGTGAGAACTGCCACTGGCGCAGGTCGCTTACCTGTCGCTGAGCCGCTGCAGTCAGGGCGAGCGACAATAACAAAAGACTTGTCTTATACCTGAGTGTTATCATCCTTGTTTAGGTTTTTAGTAAAAAAATCTCCGCAACCTTCATGGGAGGGTTACGGAGATTATGGTTAAATTTGATGGGGTAATCTGCTTATTTAGCTATATCGTTGAACGTAGCAACGCGGTTGAACTCGATCTCCTCGAAGAGCTGGTCGGTAGGACCACAACCGATAGCGGTCAGACGGTCAGCAGCAATCTTATACTTCTTGATGAGAGCGGTCTTAACGGCGTTAGCGCGGTCCTCAGAGAGCTTCTGGTTCAGCTCGAGGCTGCCTTCCGGAGAAGCATAACCCTTAATCTCAACCTTTGCCTCAGGATGATTCTTCATGTAAGAAGCAATCAGCTCGATGGGAGCATACTGAGCAGCGTCGATGGTGCTCTTACCCTTGCGGAAGAGAACGGTGGGCTGCAGGTTGGTAGCGGTAGCGGGCTTTACATAAACGGGCTCTACGGGACGGTTGTTGCAAGCGTCGAGAGCAGCCTTCAGGTCGCGAATCTGGCCATCCTTAGCAGAGATGACAGCGTCCTTATCGTTCAGGTTAGCGCGGAGCTCATTGATTTTGCTGTTCAGACCGTCGATCTCAGCCTGGTCGCGGAGCTCGGCAATCTTGAAGTTGTGAGTACCGTTGCTGTTACCGAACTTGTAGTTCAGACCAACGAGACCACCGATAACGGCAGAGTTGAGGTTGAACTCAGAGTGTCTCTGTGTGGTAAGACCATACATAATGTAAGGCTCAATGTAGAGCTGAACAGCCTTTGCAGCACCCAGGTTGAAAGCGAAGTCAGCAGCCACCTTAGAAGTGATGCTGTTCTTGCCATCGTGGTTGCTTACGGCACGATTGAATGCATGACCCCAACCAATACCAAGGAGTCCAATAACCTCGAATGAACGGGGCTCACCAGGATAACCACCCAGCCAGTTGCTGAAGTTTAAGGTTCCCATAGCCTCCAGGTTCAAACCCTTGAAAGTGCCGTCAGAATCAACGGGCTTGTCACCCAGGAAAGTCTGACCTTCAATAGCGAAACCTACAGCAGGAGTAAACCAGCGACCCAAACGAAGGCCAACTGCCGGATTCAGGTTCTTCAAAACCTTAAAGTTCTTGGCAGGTGCCTGAACACCACCATTGATACCAATGTACCAGTTGTCAAAATTCTTGCTCTCCTCAACAGTCTGAGCAGACATTGTCTGTGCTGACAAAGCAGCTACAGCAAGCATTAAAAATAGCTTTTTCATGTTTAAAAATTGTTGTTTATAACTATAAATACTTATCTCTATGTTCTACTAAACGACTGCAAAATAAATAAAAAAAATAGTAAGTACCAAGAAAATTCCTAAAAAAAGTGCAATTTAGGCAACATTTTTTGATAAATCCCTTATTCTTCCGTCTTTTTTGCCGTCTTTCTGATAGAACGTTTACGTGTTTTCTTCTCGTCGCCAGCGGGTTTCTCGAGCTTCACACCTGCCAGTTCGGGGTCAATCATGATGCGTCCGCAGTACTCGCAGACAATGATCTTCTTGTGCATCTTGATGTCGAGCTGACGCTGGGGCGGAATCTTGTTGAAACAACCACCGCAGGCATCACGCTGCACATAGACGATACCCAGACCGTTGCGGGCATTCTTGCGGATGCGCTTGAACGAAGCCAGCAGGCGCGGCTCAATCTTTGCCTCGTAGTCTTTCACCTTCATCTTCAGCTTGTCTTCCTCGGCGCGGGTCTCTTCCATAATCTCGTCGAGCTCGTTCTTCTTTACCTCGAGGTCGTTCTTACGCTCCTCAACAGCCTCCTGGTTCACTTTCAGCTCTTCCTGCTTCTCGGCGATACGAGCCTGTGCCTCCCTAATCTTTTTGTTGCACAGTTCAATCTCAAGTGACTGGAATTCAATCTCTTTTGACAGGGTGTCATACTCGCGATTGTTCTTCACTTCGTTGAGCTGTTTCTGGTAGCGGTCAACGCTGGCCTGAGCATCCAGTATCTCACCCTTCTTCTGGGTGACAGCCTTCTGGAACTCATCAATGTCATGCTGAATCTTGTCAATACGTGTGGAGAGACCTTCAATCTCGTCTTCCAGGTCCTGCACTTCAAGGGGCAGCTCGCCTCTCAGGGCACGCTTCTCGTCAATGGTCGAGAGTGCCGTCTGCATCTGATATAGGGTTTTCAGACGCTCTTCTACCGACAGGTCGTTAGGATCTTTCTTTGCCATAATTATCTTTTTGCCCCTAAGTTAGGGGTTGGGGTCTGAACAAGCGAATCAGCCCCATTTTAAGTTGTTATTTGTTGTGAGAGTCTGCGCTTGTTCAGACCCCCATCCCCCTGACTCAGGGGGCTAAATGTATTTAATCGGATTTGTATTCGTTTCTGCTATTTCCGTGCGTACACCAGGACAAGCCTTGTGGATGATGTCGCGGAAGATTTCGCTGGTGAACTGCTCGCTCTGGTAGTGGCCGATGACGCAGAGCTGGATTTCCTGCTCATGGTCGAAAAACACGTGGTAATGCATCTCGCCCGTAATGAAGGCATCGGCTCCGGCAGCAATGGCGTCAGGCAACGTGAAATCGCCTGCTCCGCCGCAGATGGCCACCTTACGGATGGGGCGTTCCAGCAGCTCGTTACACATGGCGCACTCCACACCAAACACCCGTTTCACCTTCTGGATGAAGTCGGAAGAGGACATCGGCTCCGGAAGTTCGGCTATAACGAGAGCATGTGTGTCCCCCTCGGAAGATGAAAGGGGGGCTGCCCCCAGTTTCTCCGCAATCTTGAAGTTCACGCCGCCCCAGGCGTTATCCATGTTTGTATGCATGGAGATGACACAGATGTCGTTCTTGATGGCCTTAATGACGCAGCGTTGCACAAAGTCACGGCCGCTGATTTGCTTCAGGCCTCGGAACAACAGCGGGTGGTGGCTGACAATGAGGTTGCAGCCCTTGCTGATGGCTTCGTCAACAATCTTTTCGTTGACGTCCAGACACAATAATGCCCCTGAAACCTCCGTCTCTGTCAGTCCTACCTGCAGGCCAGCATTATCCCAGCTTTCCTGCAAGGGCAGAGGCGCGAATTGTTCAAGGGCGCTAAGCACTTCTCTTATTTTCACGCTATGATAGCTTTAATTCGGCTGCAAAGGTAATGGAAAATAAGCGAAACGCAAAATAAATTAATAAAAATTTTCACATAACTCCTCTTAACTACTCTACTGGCGAAATGTTGCACTTGTCAGTATAGAAACTGCGGAAGTCAGACCATTTGTAGTAGGGGAAACTGCTGGTGGGAACGGGCAGCGTTGCCTCTTCACCGTTGAGCAGACACTTCACGAGAATGTCGTCGGCACCCTTCTTACCACGATAGAATATCAACTGTAGATTGGAGGCCTTGCAGGTTTCCCAGCTCTGGTAGCAGTTCTTCACCTCGTTCGGGTCTTCGGGGTCGCGGTCGGCTCCGTTGATGCCCATCAGCACGGTGAGCGGTCCCAGGCAGGTGTCGTGACCGAAGCGCAGGTCGGCCAAGTGGTCACTGGTGCCGTTGAGCACGGCATCCGCTTTCTTGAGGATGTCCTGTAGAATGGGAATCATGTCGTTCTGGGGGAAGAACACCCAGGAGTAGGAACCCAGGTTGGACGTCTCCCACTCGTCGGCCAGTTCCTTGTCGGTGATGATGTTTCCCATCATTCCCTCGTAGCCGATGCTGGGCAGCGAGGTATAGAGGTTGATGAGGTTGCTGCCGATGTGGTGCTGGTTGCCGGGCAGGCTGTCGGGCTGGATGAAGGTACGGGCGACCGCTATCTTCCTGAGTGTATCAAGGTCCTGGAACAGGTCGCGGTGCTGCTCATAGCGCGGACGAGCCTTGGGGAAACGGTGCTTCACAGGGTTCTGACGGTCGGTAGGCACTACGCCGTCGAGCGTGAAGCGTGATGACTGCTCGCGAATCTCCAGCTTGGGGTTACACTGCACCAGCTCCTGACAGAAGGCAGCCATACTGATGACGCAACGTCCCGTGAGCGACGAGATGGCATAGACGTTGCCGCCGTTGCGGAACACCTCAGGGAATGTGTTATACATGGTGCGGGCAATGCCCTGATGCTGTTCCCAGCCTAACTGGGTGAGTTCGCTGACGCCTGTCATCAGTTCTGACTTGACGGCCATGAACTTCTCGTAGAACGCCTCGCCCGCAGGGGTGAGGTTGTTCTTCCCGTGAGCGTAGGAGAGCAGGCTGTCCAGCTCAATGTAGAGCCGTTCGGTCCAGTAGTAGCGGGAGCCGTGACGTCCGTAGTGGCTGATGTAGAACGGCTCGTAGCCGTTGGGAGTCTTGGTTAGCGGACGGGTGTTGAACGAGTAGGGATAGTCGGTGCCGTAGGCTTTTCGCGGGTCAGCCTTGAGTTGTTCGAGCGCAGACTGTGCTATGCTGAATGACAACTGGCAAATGATGAATGTTAAAGCAAGCAGTAATCGTTTCATATCGTTTTAGTTTTTAATCTTTAATGTTTAATGTTTATTGTTTAATGTTTAATGTTTATTGTTTAATGTTTAATCTTTAATGTTTAATGTTTATTGTTTAATGTTTAATATTTCCTCCAGCACCTGCTGCTGGTGGCCGGGCATGATGATGTGATGGTTGCCGATGGGGTTGGTCAGGAAGTAGGAGGAGAGCAGGTGGGGGTTGTCTAACCGAATGACCTGCTGGGTGCGGCAGAGATTAGGCTTGGCCTCGTTGCGCACCAGTTGACCTTCGGCAATGAAGTGGCGCGAGAGGTCGCCCGACACCTTGAAGACGGTGACGGGACCAGTCTTCATGTAGCCGCGTATGGCAACGCCGATGCCCGACTCAAAGTGGGTGTCGAGCTCATAACGCTCTACCATGTTGAGCGGAATGGTGCAGTGGGCGAAGAGTATCTCGCCGCTCTCAGGATTCATGTTTGACGGGTTCGCCTGGAAGCCTGATACACCGAGCACAGCGCGGGTAATCATCATGGAGAGCATTGCTGGTACATCGCCCTCGCAGCCAGCCACATAGCCCTCGCTATTGAGCTGGGCCAGTGCCATACAACCGGTATCGTGGACGGTGTTGAGCAGGTCGAAGCAGCGCAGGGTAAAGCCTTGCAGCCGGTAGCGCTCAATCAGCGTCATGAGTGCAACGTAGATGTAAGATTTGAGATTTAAGTTTTGAGATTTGAGGTTTGCTATTGTATCCAGCAGTTCCTGCATGGGAATATCGATGAGTTCAATGCCCAGCCGTTCCTTTACTTTCTGGTAGTCTGCCTCGCTGGAGATGAGCCAGTCTGACGGCTTGCCGATGACGCCCAGCCGACAGCCGTTGAGCTGCTGACGGGCTTCGCTCACCTTTGCCAGCAACTGGATGCGTTGGCTGATGTATTCTGCACTCCCATGAATAATCTCACCCTCCAGGTGATGCTGGGACAGGTAGGAGAGTATCTCCATCGATGCGGCCAGAGAATTACTTTTTCCTGATGTGAGCAGGTAAAATGGTGAGTGGTGAGTGGTGAGTGGTGAGGGGTGAGCGTTGAGCAGCTTCTGGAAGATGCCCTCCGTTCCGCCGGTACATACATAGATGAGGGGAAGGGGAGAATGGGCATAGTCGCTGAAGTCGCTGCCCTTGAAGGTGTAGTCAATGCCCAGACTGCCCAGAAAATCCTGAGTGACAGCTTGGACGGCCTCTTTGTCGTGCAGTTCGGAGGTCAGGGTATAAATGTCTGGCTTCATAGGATTCTTAGTTTTAATTTTCAACTTTTATGTTTCACATCGAGCCTGCTTTCGCAGCCTTCAATTTTCAACTTTGATGTTTCACATCGAGCCTGCTTTCGCTCGGCATAACTGAAGCAAGCTTCATTTCTGCACTCGCTTAATCGCAGTCTTCAATTTTCAACTTTGATGTTTCACATCGAGCCTGCTTTCGCTCGGCATAACTGAAGCAAGCTTCATTTCTGCACTCGCTTAATCGCAGCCTTCAACTTTCAACTTGTTCTTGCCCTCAAAGCAGTGGGTGCAGACCTTACACTTCGGCAGTCCGATGCTTTCGATGAGGTTCTCGAGCTTGGCAAACTTCACGGAGGTCAGTCCGAGTCTGCGGCCAATCTCCTCCACCATACGCTGGTATTCGGGAGAGTCGGTGGTAGCGTATTTCCTGAGTACTTCAGGGTCGTCAGCATGTTCACCCTCCAGTTCGCGGATGATGCGGCGGGTGATGAGCTCGTAGTCGCTCTTTGAGGTGGTGAAGCCGATGAAGGGACAGCCATAGACGAGTGGGGGGCAGCTGATGCGTACGTGAACCTCCTTGGCGCCGTAGTCGAAGAAGGTTTTGACGTTGTCGCGCAGCTGAGTGCCCCTGACGATGCTGTCGTCGCAGAACACGATGCGCTGGTCTTTCAGAATGGCGGGGTTAGGCACCAGTTTCATGCGGGCTACCAGTTCGCGGCGCGTCTGACTGCCAGGCGTGAACGAACGGGGCCAGGTGGGCGTGTATTTCGTGACGGCACGTTTGTAGGGGATGTGGTGGCCCTCGCTATAACCGAGCGCCATACCGACACCAGAGTCAGGTATGCCGCAGACAATGTCTGCCTCTACGTCATCCTCGCGACCCAGTTTCTCACCGTTCTTCTCGCGAACCTCTTCCACGTTGATGCCCTCATAGTCGCTGGACGGGAAACCGTAATACACCCAAAGGAACGAGCAGATCTGCTCTTCCTCGCGGGGCTCCTGCAGCACTTCGATGCCGTTGGTACGTATGCGGACAATCTCGCCAGGTCCTACGTCGCGCAGCACCTGATAGTCCAGGTTGGGGAAGGCTGTCGTCTCACTGGATATGGCGTAGGCCGTATCGCCCGACTCATCTTCCTTCTTGCCTATGACGATGGGGGTGCGTCCCAGGAAGTCGCGTGCGGCAATGAGTCCGTCCTCTGTCAGGATGAGCATGGAGCAGGAACCCTCAATTTTCCGATACACCAGGTTGATGCCGTCAACGAAGGTCTGTCCCATGTTGATGAGCAGGGCCACAAGCTCCGTCTGGTTAATCTGGTTGGCAGAAAGCTCGCTGAAGTGCATGCGCTGGGAAAGGAGTTCTTCGGCTATCTGCGGCAGGTTGTTGATTTTGGCAACGGTGACCACAGCATAGCGTCCAAGGTGAGAGTTGACGATGATGGGCTGCGGGTCGGTATCGCTGATGACGCCGATTCCCTGACGGCCTTTGAACTTGTCGAGTTCGTCTTCGAAACGTGAACGGAAGTAGTTACGCTCTAAACTATGAATGGAGCGGTTGAATCCCTTGTCCTCGTCGTACGTAACCATACCAGCCCTCTTGGTTCCCAAATGTGAGTTGTAGTCCGTTCCGTAAAACAAGTCGTTAATACACTCTTTTGTGGCAATAGTGCCGAAGAATCCACCCATAGTTTCTGTTAATTTTTTAAAATTCGCTGCAAAGATAATAAAAGATTACGTATTTGGAACGAAAGAAACAACTTTTTTTTCGTGTTGCGTAAAAAAATTGATGCAAAATAAATGTTCTTTGGAAAGGATTTCTTATCTTTGCAACAGATAATTCACAATTCACGATTATGGAAAAGGGTAGGAGAATAGTTGTAGCGCTGGTAGTTCTGCTATTATCATGCACCAGCGTATATGCACAGAGCAGTATGACGGTGCTCACCGGACGCGTCATGAGCCGTGCGGACGGCAAGGTGCTGCCTCATGTCAGCGTGTCGTCGCCCGATGGTGCCCAGCAGACCGTGACCAACGATGATGGTGAGTTTATACTGAAGACGCCGGGTCGGCCGTCCTATATCGAACTGTCGCATCTGGGGTATCATACACGCCGTGTGACCATCGGCAACCAGACGGAGAACCTGGAAATACGTCTGGTGCCCAGTGCCATCATGCTGGAAGAGGTGGTGGTGTCAATGAACGACCCGCTCGAAGTGGTGCTCTCGGCGATGCAGAAGATACCCGTCAACTACTCCCGTGAGCCTTCGCTCATGCATTGCTTCTATCGCGAGACGGCGCAGAAGGGCAACCGCTTTATCGCTGTCAGCGAGGCAATTACCGATATGTATAAGACCTCCTATAAGTATGATGTGCGTGGCGATGCAGTACAGATTGTCAAAGGACGCCGCATCATGAGCACTCGAGCCAGCGACACGTTGGGCGTGAAGGTAATGGGCGGTCCTGTAATCCCTATCATGCTCGATGTGGTGAAAAACAGCGAGGTCATCCTTACCCGCGAAGAGCTGAAGCACTATCAGCTGACGATGGAGATACCCGAGCGCATTGACTATCGTTCGCAGTATGTCATCAGCTTTGCTCCCCGTTACCAGCTCTCACATCCCTTGTTCTACGGAAAGTTCTACATTGACCAGGAGACGCTGGCCTTTACCCGTGTGGAGCTGCAGCTCGACATGCGCAACCGCGATTTGGCCACCGCCTACATGCTGGTACACAAGCCCTTGGGTCTGCGCTTCAGTCCCAGGGAACTCACGACCGTTATCAACTATCAGACGCAGGACAACGTGACACGTATCAGCTATGTGCGTAACGTCATGCGTTTCAAGTGTGACTGGAAGCGTCGGCTCTTTGCTTCCACCTATACCGTAACCACTGAAATGGTGGTGACGGCCCAGGCGCCTCCCTCTGAGGTGCATGCCATCAGGCGGCGCGACTCTTTCGGCCAGCGTGATAAGTTCTACGACAAGGTGACCTTCTTCGACGAGCCTGACTTTTGGGGCGATTACAATATCATTGAGCCGACGGAGAGTCTGGAGCATGCCATTGACAAACTGAAGAAAAAGTAAAAAATCGGTTTTTATTTGGCTATTATTATAAAAAGATGTAACTTTGCAGCCTGCAAGCCCCCAAAGTGAGGGGGATGGGGGTCTGAACAGGCGCAAACTCCCATTAATTTATAGTTAAGGAAAGGTCTGATTCGCTTGTCCAGACCCCTAACCCCCTAACTTAGGGGGTCAAGAAGTATGAAACATCCATTACGTAGTGCGGTTTGTACCGAAGGACGCCGTATGGCCGGAGCACGTGCGCTCTGGGTGGCTACCGGTATGAAGCATGAGCAGTTCGGACGGCCTATCATCGCCGTCGTCAATTCCTTTACCCAGTTTGTTCCGGGTCATACCCATCTGCATGAGATTGGCCAGATTGTCAAGGCCGAGATTGAAGCGATGGGCTGTTTTGCGGCCGAGTTCAATACCATCGCCATTGACGACGGTATTGCGATGGGGCATGACGGCATGCTCTATTCGCTGCCCTCGCGTGACATCATCGCCGACAGCGTGGAGTATATGGTCAACGCCCATAAGGCTGACGCTATGATTTGCATCTCCAACTGCGATAAGGTGACACCGGGCATGCTGATGGCTTCCATGCGTCTGAACATTCCTACCGTATTCTGCAGTGGAGGCCCTATGGAGGCCGGCCGTTGGCGCGGAGAGAATGCGGATCTCATTACGGCGATGGTGAAGGGTGCCGACCCCAGCGTTACTGACGAGGAGATAAAAGAGATAGAAAAGTGTGCCTGTCCCGGTTGCGGAAGCTGCTCGGGCATGTTCACCGCCAACTCCATGAACTCGCTGACTGAGGCCATTGGACTCTCGCTGCCCGGCAACGGTACCATACTGGCTACGCACGTCAACCGTGTGGAGCTGTTCAAGGCAGCCGCCCGTCAGGTGGTGAAGAATGCGCTGGCCTACTATGAGGACGGCGATTCATCGGTTCTCCCAAGAAGCATCGCCACCCGTAAGGCTTTCCTCAATGCGATGGCGCTTGACATTGCGATGGGGGGAAGCACCAATACCGTGCTTCATCTGCTGGCAGTAGCCCAGGAGGCTGGGGTTGATTTCACCATGAAGGATATCGACGAACTTTCACGTCGTGTGCCCTGTCTCTGCAAGCTGGCTCCCAACACGCAGAAATACTCCGTGCAGGAGTGTAACCGTGCAGGCGGCATCCTCGGCATCCTCAACGAACTGAACAAAGGCGGCCTCATTGACGGCTCTGCCCTCCGTGTTGACGGAATGACGCTCGATGAGGCGATGAAGCAGTATGATATTACTTGTCAAGCAAGTCAAACTAGTCGGACTGGTCAAACCAGTATTTATTACTCAGCCCCAGGAAACCGCTTCTCTACCAAGATGGGCTCGCAGTCGGAAGAGTGGGGTACACTCGACGCCGACCGCGCCAACGGCTGCATCCGCGACCTTGAGCATGCTTACACGAAGGACGGCGGACTGGCTGTGCTCTTCGGTAACATTGCCCAGGACGGCTGTGTGGTGAAGACTGCCGGCGTTGACGAGAGCCTGTGGCACTTCGAGGGACCTGCCGTGGTGTTCGACTCCCAGGAAGATGCCTGCGAGGGCATCCTGGGCGGACGGGTGAAATCAGGCGACTGTGTGGTCATCACCCACGAAGGACCGAAGGGTGGTCCAGGTATGCAGGAGATGCTATATCCTACCTCTTATATTAAGAGCATGCACCTGGGCAAGGAGTGTGCGCTGATTACCGACGGCCGTTTCTCGGGCGGCACCAGCGGACTCAGTATCGGACATATCTCACCCGAAGCAGCCAACGGCGGTAATATTGGCAAGATCAAGGACGGTGACATCATCGTCATCGACATTCCTTCACGTTCAATCAACGTGAAACTCTCTGACGAGGAACTGGCAGCGCGTCCGCAGCAGCCGCTTCGCCGCAAGCGTGAAGTGAGCAAGGCCCTGCGTGCCTATGCCCAGAGCGTCTCGTCAGCTGATAAGGGTGGAATTAGGTTGGTGGATTAGGAAATAAGTCGTTTAGTCGTTTAGGAAAGATGCAAACTGGTGGTTTCAACCAAACGACCAAACAACTAAGAATTAATAAATTGAAATGAGAGACAGAATAACAGGAGCAAAGGCGCTGATGAGGGCGTTGCAGGCCGAGGGCGTGAAGACCATCTTCGGATACCCGGGCGGCAGCATCATGCCCGTCTATGACTCGCTTTTTGACTATACACGTGGTGAGAAGAAATGCTTTGACCACATCTTGGTTCGTCACGAACAGGGTGCCACCCATGCTGCCGAGGGCTATGCCCGCGTCAGCGGCGAGGTAGGTGTGGCACTGGTCACCAGCGGCCCAGGAGTCACCAACACGCTGACGGGCATTGCCGACGCTATGCTCGACTCCACACCCATTGTGGTGATAGCCGGTCAGGTGGCCACTTCCTCGCTGGGTACTGACGCCTTCCAGGAGGTGGACCTCGTGGGTGTGGCACAGCCTATCTCCAAGTGGTCGTACCAGATTCGTCATGCTGCTGATGTGGCGTGGGCCGTAAGCCGTGCGTTCTACATCGCCCGCACCGGACGCCCAGGACCGGTGGTGCTCGACTTCCCCCGCAATGCGCAGGTTGAAGAGTTTGACTGGGAACCTTGCAAGGTCAGCTTCGTACGCTCCTACGTGCCTTATCCCAAACTCGACGAGGAGGCCGTGCGTCAGGCTGCTGACATCATCAACAACTCGCGTCGTCCCCTCGCACTGGTGGGGCAGGGTGTAGAACTGGGTAATGCCCAGGAGGAACTGAAGGCGTTTCTCGAGAAAGGCGATATTCCAGCCGGACGTACCATGCTGGGGCTCTCGGCGCTGTCGTCAGAACATCCGCTCAACGTCGGCATGCTGGGCATGCACGGCAACTACGCCGTCAACCTCAAGGAGCAGCAGTGCGATGTGCTCATCGCTATCGGCATGCGCTTCTCCGATCGTGTGACGGGCAACCTGAAGACTTACGCCAAGCAGGCCAAGATTATCCACCTGGACATTGACCGCAGCGAGATTGACAAGAACGTCAAGACCGACGTTGCCGTCGTAGCCGATTGTAAGGAGTCGCTGCCCGCCATTACTGCTCTTCTCTACAAGAACCGCCACGATGCCTGGCGTGAGTCGTTCCGTGAGCTCGATGAGCAGGAACGCCAGCGTGTCATCGAACCCGCCATTCATCCCAAAGAGGGTCCGCTACGCATGGGCGAGGTGGTGAATGCCGTTGCCGAACAGGCTCAGCGTGGCACTGTTCTGGTGACCGATGTAGGTCAGAATCAGCTGTTTGCCACCCGTTACTTCAAATTCCCTGAGAAGCGCAGCATCTGCACCAGTGGCGGACTCGGCACTATGGGCTATGGTCTTCCAGCAGCCATCGGTGCTACCTTCGGCACCCGTCGCACCGTCTGCTGTTTCATGGGTGACGGCGGTTTCCAGATGAACCTGCAGGAGTTAGGTACTATCATGGAGCAGCAGGCTCCCGTGAAGATGATTCTGCTCAACAATAACTACTTAGGCAACGTGCGCCAGTGGCAGGATATGTTCTGGATGCGCCGTAAATCGTTCACCAAGATGATGAACCCCTGCTACGAGCAGATAGCCCGCGGCTACGGCATCGCCTACGAGGCCGTTACCGACCGCAATCACCTGGCTCTTGCCGTCGAGCGTATGCTCCGCACCCCTGGCCCCTATCTTTTAGAGTGTGCCATCCTGGAGGAAGACAACGTGTTGCCTATGACGCCTCCGGGTATGAACGTTGATGAAATGATGCTGGAAATATAAGAGACCCACCCCCAACCCCTCCCTGAATGGAGGGGAGGGGATACCCAATAAACAGAACTTTAGAATGAAGAAAGAAATAGAAGAGAATCAAGTAATTACTCCCCTCCCTCGCAGGGAGGGGAAGGGGGAGAGTCTTTTTACCCTCCTCGTCTATTCGGAAAACATTGCCGGTATCCTGAACCAGATAACCGCGGTGTTCACCCGCCGTCAGGTCAACATCGAGAGCTTGAACGTGTCGGCGTCAAGCATCCCGGGCGTACATAAATACACCATCACGGCGTGGAGCGATGAGGACCAGATACAGAAAATCACCAAGCAGATAGAGAAGAAAATCGATGTAGTGAAGGCCAACTACTTCACTGACGAACAGCTCTTTATCCGCGAGACGGGACTCTACAAACTCTCCACCAAGCACGTGCTGGAGAATCCGGAGATTTCGCGTACCGTGCGCCGCTTCGGTGCCAGCATCATCGAGGTAAACCCCACCTACACCATTGTCATGATGTATGGTGTTACCGAGCAGATTATCGAGCTTTTCCGTGCCCTCGACGCCTTCGGCTGCGTGTTGCAATATACCCGCAGCGGTCGCATCGCCGTCACTCGCGGCAAGCAGGAGCAGGTCAGCGAATTTTTGGAAGAACGTGAGAAGACACAAGTATGAACAAAATAGGAAGTTACGAGTTTATGGCCGAGCCGTTCCACTGCGACTTCAGCGGACGGCTGTTCATGGGCCATTTGGGCAATCACATGCTCAATGCTGCCGATTTCCATAGTTCGGCACGAGGCTTTGGCATGAAGTACCTCATGACCATCAACCGCTCGTGGGTACTCTCGCGCCTTGCCATCGAGATGGACGAGATGCCGCAGCAATACACCAAGTTCAATGTGGAGACCTGGGTGGAGTCCGCCATGCGTTTCTTCACCTCGCGTAACTTCCGTGTAGTGGGGGAGAATGGCAAAATCTACGGTTACGGTCGCAGCATTTGGGCGATGATTAACACCGAGACGCGTCAGCCTACTGATCTCTACACCATTGACGATGGCGCCATCAACAACTGGATTGTCAAGGACAAGGAGTGCCCCATTGACAAGGGCGGTCGTGTCCGTATGACCGATGATGCTGAGTTCGTGCGTACCATCGACACCTTTTACAACGACGTGGATATCAACGGTCATATCAATTCCGTAAAGTACATTGAGCACGTGCTCGACCTCTGGCCCCTCGACTGGTATCGCGACCATCAGCTCCGCCGCTTTGAAATAGCCTACGTGGCAGAGGCTCATGCCGGTGACCAGCTCAGCTTCTACCGCCAGGAAGTTCCACTCACCACTCACCACTCACCACTCAACTCTGAATATTGCATCCGCATCGTCCGCAATGACGGTACCGAGTGCTGCCGCAGCAAGGTCACGTTTGTGTAAGATATCATGCAGCCGAGCGGGCTATACCTTGGAAATGAAAATAAATCCTAATTTTTTTTGCATTTCACTCGGTTTGCACTACCTTTGTCCCCGATTTATTAGTTAGGTCCCTCGTCGCACTCTCGGGTAGGGTGGGAGCAGATTAATAAGACGACGGCTCTCGGGTTAGGGCTGGCATGGTCTGAGGGGATAGTAAAAATAAACTTTAAAGATTAAATTATGGCAGAAATGAATTTTGGTGGCGTAATGGAAACTGTAGTCACCAGCAAGGAGTTCTCTTTGGAGAAAGCACGTGAAGTATTGAAGGATGAGGTCATCGCCGTCATCGGTTATGGCGTACAGGGTCCTGGTCAGGCCTGTAACCTGAGGGACAATGGCTTTAACGTCATTGTAGGACAGCGTCAGGGCAAGACCTACGACAAGGCTGTGGCCGACGGCTGGGTGCCCGGCAAGACGCTCTTCTCCATTGAGGAGGCAGCCGAGAAGGGTACCATCCTCTGCATGCTGCTCTCTGACGCAGGTCAGATTCAGCAGTGGCCCACCATCAAGCAATACCTGAAGCCAGGCAAGACGCTGTACTACAGTCACGGCTTCGCTATCAACTGGAGCGACCGCACGGGCGTCATCCCCCCGAAGGATGTGGATGTCATTATGGTGGCTCCGAAGGGAAGCGGTACGAGCCTGCGCACGATGTTCTGCGAGGGTCGCGGCTTGAACTGCTCGTATGCCGTCTATCAGGATGCAACGGGCAAGGCCAAGGAGAAGACACTGGCTTTCGGTATCGGTATCGGTGCCGGCTATATGTTTGAGACAACGTTTGAGCGTGAGGCGACGAGCGACCTGACGGGTGAGCGCGGCAGTCTGATGGGTGCCATCCAGGGGCTGCTGCTGGCTCAGTACGAGGTGCTCCGCGAGCACGGACACTCTCCCTCGGAGGCTTTCAACGAGACCGTTGAGGAACTGACCCAGAGCCTTGGCCCGTTGTTCGGTGCAAAGGGTATGGACTGGATGTACGCTAACTGCTCGACTACCGCACAGCGTGGTGCACTGGACTGGGCTCCGCGTTTCCACGACGCAATCAAACCAGTGATGGAATGGCTCTACTACTCAGTACAGACGGGTAATGAGGCTCAGATTACCATTGATGCCAACTCGAAGCCCGACTATCGTGCCGGACTGGAGAAGGAGTTGGAGGCTATGCGTAATCAGGAGATGTGGCGTGCCGGTGAGACCGTTCGCAAGCTGCGTCCGGAGAACCAGGAGGATTAAGAACGACAGACATCGCAGTGACCGCAGTCGTGGGTGTTGGTTTCGCCGAAGTAGCGAAGCAGCTGACGTGAACGGCACTGGTTGTCGGTGTTCATATACCTGAGCATCGCATCAATGCGCTCCTGGAAGCGTTGGCGCTGCTCTTCATAGACGGCGTGGGGAATGACGATATATTCGCGTTCTTCACGCCTTTGCATGTAGCGGATGTAAGGGGTGCGTTTGCGGGGGATAAAGCTGATGATGCGCTTCAGCGAGAGGGACTTCAGCACCTCGTATGTCTGTATGGAAGTAAGACCTGCTTCGCGGGCTACCAGGCTCTCGTCAATGTAGCCGTAGTCGGCAAAGAGCCCCCCATAGAGGCGCAGCATGGCCACGATGACGCGGTCCTCATCCGGTGTGTTGCCTTCCAGCCGGTATAGCTCGTTGCGGCCGGTCAAGAAATGTACACGAGCAGCAGAGTCCTGCTCCTCCATGTAGTCGATGTAACCCGAACGGCTCAGCAGCATGAGGGCGGAATGTGCCCGTACAGGGAAATGGCGGAAGCGCAGGCAGAACTCGTCCAAATTGAACTCATACACCCGTCCGCTGCCTGTTCCTGTAGCTACCTGCAGGTAGTAGGCCACATCTTCATATACCTCTTTTATATATTCGCGCGTGGGGAACATGTCGTCAATGCGGCGGAGCAGCTTCTGGTCGTCGGAACGATTGCAGAGCAGCACGGCGTACGACTGCTGGCTGTCACGTCCGGCACGTCCTGCCTCCTGGAAGTAGGCTTCTACGGAGTCGGGGCTGTCAATATGGATGACGAGCCGCACGTCAGGCTTGTCGATGCCCATGCCGAAGGCGTTGGTGGCCACCATGATACGAATCTCATCTTTCTGCCACAGGTTCTGACGGAGGTCGCGTGTGGCCTGGTCAAGGCCGGCGTGGTAGAAGGTGGAAGGCTGAGGGTGGAGGGTACTTTCCGAGGAAAGCGCCCCTTCGGGTCGAGCGGAGGGGGGAGTGATGAGGGATTCATTGATGAGCTCTGAGATTTCCTTGGCACGTTTGCGGCTGCGGACGTAGATGATGGCGCATCCTGGATTGGTCTGGAGGAGGCGGAGGAGCTCACCGTACTTGTCTTCCGTACGACGCACGATGTAAGTGAGGTTCTTGCGCTCGAAGGACATGCGGAAGACGTTGAAGGGTTGATGGTGGAGGGTGGAGGGTTGAGGTTTGTGAGTGGCCAGTTTCTCCTGTATATCCTCCACTACTTTGGGTGTCGCGGTAGCGGTCAGTGCCAGAATGGGTACAGGGTGAATGTCGCGGATGTTGGCAATGGTGAGGTAGGAGGGACGGAAATCGTAGCCCCACTGGCTGATGCAGTGGGCTTCATCTACGGTGATGAAACTGACCTTCATGTGGCGTAGCTTGGTGATGAAGAACTCACTCTCCAGACGTTCAGGCGACACGTAGAGCAGTTTGGTGCGTCCAAGGATACAGTTTTCCAGGATACGCAGTGTATCGTCATGTGACATGCCTGAATAGATGGCGGCTGCCAGGATGCCCCGTTTGCGAAGGTTGCGAACCTGGTCCTTCATCAGGGCAATGAGCGGCGTGATGACGATACACACACCTTCCATAGCCAGGGCAGGCACCTGAAAGGTGATGGACTTGCCGCCACCCGTAGGCATGAGTCCCAGCGTATCGTGACCACTCATAACGGACTCGATGATTTCCCGCTGAACACCCCGGAAATCATCGTAACCCCAGTATTTTTTTAGTATTTGTTGGGATACACCCCCTAAGTTAGGGGGTTGGGGGTCTGAACAAGATGTACTCTCTTTATTTGTTTTCATATTGTAATATGGGTCGTTCAGACCCCCATCCTCCTTACTTAGGGGGTTAAGCCTCCTCGCTGGGACTGATATCTTCTATCTGCAGCTGGATCTCGCTACGCTTGTAGGTGTTCTCCTCGATGGTATAGACAATGTCGAAGGAACGCTTGGACTTGATGTAGCGGGCAGCGGCACTCTGTCCGAAAGCGATGCCGTTCATGACGTTGGAAGACTTGGAGTCAACGAGCTCCAGCTTGATGTGCTCCTGGTTGCGGCCCACCACCTTCGACGTGCCGTAGTCATAGACGTTACGGGTGCAGAAAAGCGGCTTGGGATTGTTAGGGCCGTGAGGAGCAAACTTCTTCAGGTCGTTGAGCAGCTTCTTGTTGATGTCGCGGAAATCCACCTCTTCCTCAATATCGAGCAGCGCCTGCGTCTGTTCGGGCAGGATGTGGTTGCTGACGTACTCCTGGAAGCGGCGTCGGAACTCGGGGATATTCTCCTGTTTCAGGGACAGGCCAACGGCATAGGTATGGCCTCCGAAGTTAAGCAGCAGGTCACGGCACGACTTAATGGCGTCGTAGATGTCGAAGCCTGCCACGCTGCGGGCCGAACCGGTTGCCAGTCCGTCGATGATGGTCAGCACGACGGTGGGGCGGAAGTACATTTCCGTAAGGCGGGAGGCCACGATGCCTACCACGCCCTTCTTCCAGTTCTCGTCGTAGAGCACGATGCTCTGCATGTGCTGCTGACTTTCCAGACGCGCCACAATCTCGTTGGCTTCCTCAGTCATCTGCTTGTCGATGTCACGACGCTGGTCATTGTATTCGTTGACATGATTGGCTTCGGCCAAAGCACGTGCAAAGTCTTTCTCTACCAACAGGTCGACCGCCTCCGTACCGTTTTGCATGCGTCCGCTGGCATTAATGCGAGGACCTATCTTGAAGACAATGTCGCTCATGGTGATCTCGCGTCCCGTGAGACCGCAAATCTCAATGATGGCCTTCAGGCCGATGGACGGATTGATATTCAGCTGCTTCAGTCCGTGGAAGGCCAGTGTGCGGTTCTCGCCAATGACGGGCACGATGTCGGCAGCAATCGAGACGGCACAGAAGTCGAGCAACGGGATGAGTCGTGAGAAGGGTATGCCATTGTTCTTGGCAAAGGCCTGCATGAACTTAAAGCCTACGCCACAGCCGCACAGGTGCTTGAAGGGGTAGGTGGAGTCTTCACGCTTGGGGTTCAGGATGGCCACAGCCGGAGGCATCACCTCGTCGGGCACGTGGTGGTCGCAGATAATAAAATCCACCCCACGCTCCCTGGCATAGGCTATCTCGTCGATTGCCTTGATGCCGCAATCGAGCACAATTATCAGTTTTACTCCGTGTTCCGCAGCTAAGTCTATTCCTTTACGGCTCACCCCGTAACCCTCGTCATAACGGTCGGGGATGTAGTACTCAATGTTGGAATAGAACTGCTGCAAGAACTTAAAGACCAGAGCAACCGCCGTACATCCATCAACGTCGTAGTCGCCATAGACCATGATACGTTCCTTGCGTCCCATTGCGTCGTTCAGACGGTCAACCGCCACGTCCATGTCGTTCATCAGGAACGGGTCGATGAGTTCGTTGAGCATCGGTCGGAAGAATCGCTTCGCCGCCGATTCCGTCTTTATTCCGCGTTGGATGAGCAGGTCGGCAAGTATCGGACTCATGCCAATCTTGTCTGCCAGCTCTTTAGCCGCTTGTAGTCTTTCGGATGTAGGTGGTTCGTAATTCCATTTGAAATTCATAGCACTTACCGTCCGTTTTTACCATGATGGTTTACTACCTATAATCCTAGCTTTTTGCGGATGTCTTTAGGGATGGCGTTCTTGTTAACCATATAGTCCATGGTGTTGGCGGCTATGAAGGATTTCGTCATATACCAGATGCCCTTGTACTCACCACTCTCGCCCCAGGAGTTCTTCACCATGTAGTACTCCTTGCCGTTCTGGTCCTTGGCGATGCCGTAGATGAGCATACCGTGGTCGTCAGTCAGTTCCCAGTTGTCGTAGCGCTCCTGGCGCTTCTCCTGGGTGGGAATCAGCTCAGGAACGGTGCACCCCAGTTCGTCGAGGATGTCGCGGCGCTTGGCGGGCGACAGCTTGAGCCAGCGGGCCATGTCGCTGCCCTGCAGGTTCTCGGTGGCCTTGGTGTCGATGTTATAGGCCAGACCCTGACGGGTGAAGCCTTCCTCGCTGACGTCGCCACCCCATGCTACGGTGTAACCCTGTTCGAGTGCATTGTCAATAACCCGCATCATCTCGTCAATAGGCAGGTTGTAGCTCAAGGGATTACGCCAATTGTCCTGTACCTCCACAGGGAAGGCGGTGTAGAACGGACGGTGGGTATAGCTGGTAATGCTTACATAGTCGTTCCAGTCGAGTCCGAGGCTGGCAGCAAAGCTCTGCGGCGTGTAGGTCTTGCCCTCATAGGTAAATGTCTCAGGGCAGGTGCCGAGGTAGGCATCAAGGATGCCCTGCAGGCCGACCTTCCACTGCGGGGAGATCTTGCTGGCCTTGTTCTTGGCTACGGCGTCAACGTAAGGTGACATGATAGAGAAGAACTCGTTGAAGTTAAACAGCGAGTCGCCCTGCATGGAGCCAGGAGCCGGCATGGCGTCTTCAGGACAAATGCCGTAGTTCTGCAGCACGTAGAGCACGTCGTAGGCAGCACCGCCTTGTGCAAACTGGCAGTCACCGTGTAGGCGGACCACCTGGATGGCACGGTCCATGTAGGTCTTGTTGGCAACAAAGGCTTCGCAGAGGTCGTAGGTCTTGCCACTCTTCTTCAGAATCTCCGACTCGAAGTAGGAGAGAGTAGAGTAGTTCCAGCAGGTGCCGGAACGGTTCTGATCTTTGATGCTGGTAATGGGCAGCTCCTTGACCACGGTGAACACCGGTTTGTTGTCTTTCTTTGTCTCTTCTTGTGCACTGACGCCCGTAACCATGAGGGCGAACAGTGCAAGGGTTAAAATCTTTCTCATTGTAATTTTTATAATTATTGTTATTGTTGTATTTCCTTGGGATGATAGGGGATGCGGCTCTCGCCGAGGAACCGGCAGCCGTCCTTGGTAATGAGCAGGTCGTCCTCAATGCGGATGCCTCCGAAGTCCTTGTAGGTCTCCAGCTTCTCGTAGTTGATGAACTCCTTGCAGTGGCCCTTGGCACGCCAGTCGTCAATGAGTGCCGGGATGAAATAGATGCCCGGCTCGTCGGTCACGACGAAGCCCTCTTCCAGTCTCCGGCCCATGCGCAGGCAGTTGGTGCCGAACTGTTCCAGGTTCGGTGGTGTCTCCTCGTTGAATCCAACGTGTATCTGTTCCAGTCCTTCCATGTCGTGCACGTCCATGCCCATCATGTGTCCCAGTCCGTGAGGCAGGAACATGGCGTGGGCACCGGCCTTGACAGCCTCGTCCACGTCGCCCTTCATGAGTCCCAGCTCCTTCAGCCGTTCTGACATCAGGCGGCAGACAGCGAAGTGAACGTCCATGTATTTCACACCGGGCTTGGCCACGTTGAGTACGTAGTCGTGACATTCCTCCACAATGCTGTAGATCTCTAGCTGGCGCTGGGTGAACTTGCCGCTGACGGGCATCGTGCGGGTATGGTCGGAGCAGTAGTCGTCGAGCTCACAGCCTGCATCACAGAGGGCCAGACGGCCTTCCTCCAGCTTGGCGTCGCTCGGACTGCCGTGCATGATTTCTCCATGTTGGGTAAAGATGGTGGCGAAGCTGACACCCTGAGCCAACGAACGGGCAATGCCATCAACCTGACCGCCTATGTAACGCTCGGTCACGCCTGGGCGGATGAGCTGCTGGGCAGTAGTATGCATCTTGTAGCCTACCTCGCAGGCACGCTCAATGGCTTCTATCTCCTGCGGCTCCTTGGTGGAACGCATCTTGACCACCGCCTTGATAAGTGTCAGAGAGCCTTTTTCCTTTTGCTGTGAAGGGTGAATGCCCAGCAGGTCCATGATCTGGATCTTTGTGTCGAAACGGTAGGGAGGCAGGAAATGGATTTGTCGGTGAGAGGTGAGTGGTGAGAGGAGAGTGGCGAGCTCCTTCATCGGGGCCGTCTTGGTGATACCTACCTCGGCAGCCAAGTCGCTGACAGTAGGCGTGAAGCCCATCCATACAATGTCTTCCACGTCAATGTCGTCACCGAAGAGCCATTCCTCATCGTTGTCAATATCTATGACACCCACCAGCCCGTCTCGATGCTGCCCGAAGTAATACAGGAACGAGGAGTCCTGTCGCATGGGGGCATAGGCATTAGCAGGGTAGTTATAGGGTGCTTCGTTGTTTCCGAACAAAATAATAATGCCGCTATTGACGAGCTTTTTCAGCTCGGCTCGGCGCTGGATGTATGTCTCTTTTCCAAACATAAGTCAAAAAATTTCACTCTTAGTAGTCAAATATTTCGCAAAGATACACATTATTAATTAAAAAACATTATCTTTGCAACATATTTTAGCAAATAAAATGATATTCTTATGCGAATTGACCGAAATACAGGATTAGTTTTGGAAGGTGGAGGCATGCGAGGCGTGTTTACAAGCGGTGTGCTGGATGCCTTCATGAAGCACGATTTGTACTTCCCTTACATTGCTGCAGTGTCGGCTGGAGCCTGTAACGGTCTTTCGTATATGAGCCGTCAGCCTCGCAGAGCACGTATCTCCAATATCGACATGCTGGCGAAGTACGACTACATCGGTCTCAAGCATCTGGTGACACAGGGCTGTATCTTCGACCCGAAGCTGCTTTACGACCGTTTTCCCAATGAACTCGTACGTTTCGACTATGACACTTACTTCCATAATCCAGCCCTGTTTGAAATGACTGTAACCAACTGTAACACAGGTCTTGCCGAGTATCTGAGCGAGAAGAGTGGCGACCGCCAGCGACTTACTGACATCTGCCGTGCGTCGAGCAGCCTGCCCTACGTCAGCAAGATTGTAGAGGTGGACGGTCAGCCCTATCTGGACGGAGGCATTGTCGATAGCATTCCTGTGGAACGGGCCATTCAAATGGGGCATGAATTCAATGTGGTCATCATGACGCGTAACCGGGGCTATCGGAACAACAGCCGTGACCTGAAGATTCCCCGCTACATCTATCGCAACTATCCCCGTCTGAGGGCGGCTTTGAGCCATCGGGTAGCCGTGTATAATGCCCAGCTGGAGCAGGTGGAACGCATGGAGGACGAGGGCAGGATCATGGTCATCCGTCCACTGAAGCCCATGGAGGTGGGACGCATGGAGCGTGACGTCAAGAAGCTGGAGGCACTCTACGAGGAAGGCTTTAGCTTAGGCGAGCAGTTTTGCACGAAATAACAAATTTTACCCCTTTGCTGCAAATAATTGGCAGAAAGTTTGGTGAAATGCAAATTATTGTTTACTTTTGCCAACTATAACTAAACATGTTAATTGATTATGGCAACTTATTACATTGTAGAGAACAATCAGCAGGCCGGCCCGTTCACCCTGGAACAACTGGCTGCAAGAGGTATCAGCAGTGATACGAATGTATGGACAGAAGGCATGGCCAACTGGACACCTGCCAGTCAGGTCAGCGAACTTCAGTCGTTGTTTGTAACGCCGACGCCCCAGAGCACTCCGTCCTATGAGCCGGAGCCAGCCTATACGGGTGGCAGCAGCAGTTCCTATCAAGACAGCAATGAGTACGTTCCTGCTCCGAAGGACTACAAGATGCAGTCTATCATCCTGATTGCCGTTTCCGTCTTCTGCTGCGGCCTGTGTGCTGGTATCGTGAACCTCGCCCTTGGTATCATGGCCTTGATGGAGAACAACAAGATTGACGGCTTCTACCGCTCGGGTAACTACGAGGCTGCCCAGGCTGCCAGCGACAAGGCCGGCAAGTACGTGAAGATTGGTTTCATCGTCTTCGGCGTGGGTCTGGTGCTCGAGATTATTTTCTACATCGTCTATTTCTTAGTGGCTGCTAACAGCTAATTGGCTGGAAGATCATGGCATCCTATTTCATCGTTGAAGACAACAAGCAGAGCGGGCCTTACTCCCTTGACCAGCTGGTTTCAATGGGTATCACCTCCGACACGATGGTGTGGACTGATGGTATGCCCTCTTGGAAGTCGGCTGCTGAGGTTCCCGAGTTGCAGTCGGTACTGAGTCAGGAGTCTTATCAGGACGACTATGATGATGGTGGCTACGGCTATGGCGGAGGCTACGGGTATCAGCCTAATTATGTGCCCATGCCAGAGAGCCATAAGTCGAAGGCCATCTGGTCATTGGTGCTGACCTGTGTCAGTATGTTTTGCTGTGGTAACTGCTTCGGTGTCATTTGTTTGGTGTTTTCCATTCTCGGATTGGTTTCGGCCAATAGGGTGTCTTCTGACTACATGGCCGGCAACTATCAGGGAGCCTTGAATGCCAGTGCTGATGCTAATAAATGGAGCAACTGGGCGATTACTTTGCTCATCATTGGTGGCTTGATCTGCGTTGTCTGCTGGGTATTGTATTACTTCCTGGTATTTGCCGCTACTATGTCTGGTAATTACTACTAAGTAGGAGTTCAAGCTAACGATGAAGCGTCGTATCATTTGGGGAATCATTGTACTGGCCGTTATGGCTGTCGTTTTCGTGTATTTCGTCTTCGACCCGTCGGCAGAGTCGTGGTTCCCCAAATGTCGTATGTATCAGCTGACGGGTTATAAGTGTCCCGGCTGTGGTTCACAACGTATGCTCCATGCCTTACTGCATGGCGACGTTGTAGGTGCTATCCATTATAATGCTTATTTGTTTGTGGTGATGTTTTATTGTCTGGCAATAGGCATTAGCCAGCTTATCTATCACCGTTATCCCAAGTTTTCTGACGTGTTGTTAAGCGTTCCGGTTGCCTTGACCTTCTTGGTTCTCACCCTGCTATGGTGGGTGCTTCGCAATGTCTATGGGTGGTAATCTCTCCTTACTCCTTTAAAAGATCCGGTCTCAGGCGGCGCGTACGTTCCATCGCCTGCTCAAGTTCCCATTCGCGTATCTTGGCCTCGTTGCCGCTTAGGAGAATGTCGGGCACCTTCCAACCCTTATAGTCGGCAGGGCGGGTGTAGATGGGTGCTGCCAAGATGTCGTCCTGGAAACAGTCGGAGAGGGCGCTCTGCTCGTCGCCGATGACACCCGGCACCACCCGCACAATGGCGTCGGCTATCATCGCAGCCACCAATTCGCCGCCTGTCAGTACAAAGTCGCCGATGGATATCTCACGGGTAATGAGGTGGTCGCGTATGCGCTGGTCTATTCCTTTATAATGACCAGCCAGGATGATTAGGTTGCCCTTTAATGAGAGTTCGTTGGCCATGTGCTGGTCGAAACGCTCCCCGTCAGGTGAGGTGAAGATAACCTCGTCGTAGTCGCGCTCTGCCTTCAGGGCTGTGATGCAGCGGTCAATGGGCTCGCATTGCATCACCATGCCGGCGCTTCCTCCGTAGGGGTAGTCATCTACACGACGCCACTTGTCCAGCGTGTAGTCACGCAGGTTATGCAGGCGTATCTCAGCCAGTCCCTTCTTTTCCGCCCTTGCCAGGATGGACTCGTGTACGAAGCCCTCCAGCATCTCAGGCAGAACGGTGATAATGTCAATCCTCATGATTAGTCCTTTATCAGTTCGTCGAAGAATGCGTCAAGGTCCTTGTCGAGGTCGGGCAGCAGCTCACCTCCCACAATGATGGTGTCGCCGTCGGCTACATACAGCTCGGCAATGTGTTCACGGTCGTCGTCTTCGAGCACAAAGGAGAATGGCCTTAATATGGACATCTTTTCTACCATGTCGCGTGCATTGTTCTCAAGCACGCTGCGCAGGACGGTGGTGATGTTCTCGTAGAAGTCCTCGTCCTTGTTGTCAATCCACGATTCGATGACCACACGTGTTATCTCGTTGTCGTCATCGTCGAAGGCCACGAGTTCGCCCGACTCCTGAGTGACGCGCAGATGGATGTCGGTCATGACGGTTGCCTCCACATTGGCAGGGAATCTTGAGGCCACTTTCCTAATGGCCCGCTGGATTTGCTGGATGGTTTGTTCAGATGTTTCCATGTCGTGTAACTTGTTTCACCTTGCAAAAGTAAGAAAAGAAAGTGAGATTTGCAAACGATTACGACTTTTTTTAAAAAAAACTTTCAACTTTCAACTCTCAACTCTCAACTTTTTTGTACCTTTGTACCGAACTATGAGCGATATTGTCACACATTCTGGAATCATCGAACGTATCGACGGCTCCACGCTGAAGGTACGCATCGTGCAGACGTCGGCCTGTGCTGCCTGTAAGGTAGCCGGTCATTGTCATGCTGCCGAAGCGAAGGAAAAGATTGTTGATGTGGTGACTCCTGATGCCTCCCGATGGCTGGTGGGTGAACGTGTGACGGTGGCTGCTTCCAGACAGATGGCTACGCAGGCTTTGCTGCTAGCATTCGGTCTGCCTCTGGTAATTATGCTGGCTGTATTGCTGGCTGTCTTGTCGTTGACGGGTAGGGAAGGGCTTGCCGCCCTTTGCGGACTGGGTGCCCTGTTGCCTTATTATGCTGTGTTGTGGCTGACTCGTAAGAACCTGCAGCGCCGTCTGGCATTTTGGATTAAGGAATAATAATACTGAAACAAATAACAAACAAAAACATTTATGGATTTCATTTTGATTGCAGTAGCGGTACTTGGCGCCATCGGACTGATAGCTGCCTTGGTGCTGTTTCTCTGCTCCAAGAAATTTGCCGTCTATGAAGACCCGCGTATTGCCCAGGTGACTGAGCAACTGCCTGGTGCTAACTGTGGCGGATGCGGATTTGCTGGTTGTGGCGGTCTGGCTGATGCCCTTGTGAAGGGTGCCGATGCCGGCAGCATCGACGGGCTGGCGTGTCCAGTGGGCGGCAGCGAGGTGATGGGTAAGGTAGCCGACCTGTTAGGAATGGCCCTTGCCAACACGGAACCGATGGTGGCCGTGGTAAGATGTAACGGAACGTGTGAGCTTCGTCAGCGTACTGCCGAGTATAACGGCCTGCGTACCTGTGCAGCAATGAATGCCTGTGGTGCCGGTGAGACGGGCTGCGGCTTCGGCTGTCTGGGTTGTGGCGACTGTGTCAGTGCCTGTCAGTTTGACGCCATCCACATGAATGCTGAGACCGGTCTGCCTGAGGTCGATGATGAGAAATGTACGTCATGCGGCGCTTGTGTCAAGGCTTGTCCGCGTCACATCATTGAACTGCGCAAGAAGGGACCGAAGAATCGTCGTGTCTTCGTCAGTTGTGTCAACAAGGACAAGGGACCTGCTGCCATGAAGGTTTGCAAGGCTGCCTGCATCGGTTGTGGCAAGTGCGAGAAGGAGTGCCCGTTTGGTGCCATCACCGTCGAGAACAACGTTTCGTACATCGACTTTAACAAGTGCCGCCTGTGCCGTAAGTGTGTGGCCGTTTGTCCTACGAAGGCCATCCACGCAGTGAACTTCCCTGCTCCGAAACCAAAGCCCGAAGCAGTCGTTAGTGTGTCCGACGGTTCTCCCGTCGAGAATAAAATTGAACCCGCTAAAGTAGAAAAGGAGGCCCAAGCATGAACGCAAGAACATTCAGTATCGGAGGTATTCACCCCGAAGAAAATAAGCTGACCCACGAGGTTGCCACACAGGTGGCTCCGCTGCCCAAGCAGGCCATCTTCCCGCTCTCGCAGCACATTGGCGCTCCTGCCAAACCTGTTGTCCAGAAAGGCGATAAGGTAAAGGTGGGCACGCTGTTGGCTGAAGCTGGCGGCTTTGTGTCGGCTCCCATCTACTCGTCTGTTTCGGGTACTGTTTTTAAGGTTGACTCGGCCGTTGATGCCACTGGCTATCGTAAGCCCGTTATTATTATTAATGTAGAGGGCGACGAGTGGGAAGAGTCGATTGACCGTTCCGACAAACTGGAACTGGTGAAAGACCATCCGGAACTGACACCCGAAGAAATCGTCGAGCGTGTCAAGGTGGCTGGTGTCACGGGTATGGGTGGCGCAGGCTTCCCCACGTTCATCAAGCTCACTCCTCCGCCTACGGCGAAGGCCGAGTGTGTCATCATCAATGCTGTGGAGTGCGAACCCTACATCACCGCCGACTACCGTCTGATGATGGAGAAGGCCGATGAGATACTCGTTGGTCTGGAGCTGTTGATGAAGGCCGCCAAGGTAACAAAGGGCTACATCGGCATTGAGACCAACAAGCCCGCCGCCATCGAACTGCTCACCCAGAAGTGTGCCGAGGCGTTCTCCGCCTCGGAATACCAAGTCGAAGTGGTTCCCCTCAAGCAACGCTATCCGCAGGGTGGTGAGAAACAGCTTGTCGATGCGGTCATCCGCCGTCAGGTTCCTGCTCCGCCTGCCATCCCCGTTAACGTGGGTGCTATTGTGCAGAACGTGGGAACGGCCTTTGCTGTCTATGAGGCGGTGATGAAGCACAAGCCGCTCTTTGAGCGTTATACCACGGTGACGGGTAAGCGTCTGCAGAATCCCGGCAACTTCCTTGTCCGTATGGGTACGCCCATGCAGCAGCTCATTGACCTTTGTGGTGGCATGCCCGATGGCGACAACAAGTTGCTGGCTGGCGGTCCCATGATGGGTAAGGCGCTCACCTCGACCGAAGTGCCCATCTGCAAGGGTACCAACTCTGTGACCATCATCAGTGGCGATGAGGCCCGTCGCAAGGAGCCGCAACCCTGCATCCGCTGTGCCAAGTGTGTGGGTGCCTGTCCCATGGGACTGGAGCCTTACTTGCTGGCCAAGGTGTCTGCCGTACAGAACTGGGAACGTGCCGAACAGGAGGACATCGTTAGCTGCATAGAGTGCGGCTCGTGTCAGTTCACCTGTCCTGCCCACCGTCCGTTGCTCGACAATATCCGTCTGGGCAAGGCCACCGTCATGGGAATCATTCGCAGCCGTGCTGCAGCCAAGAAATAATTGGAAAATCGAAAATCAGAAAATCGAAAATTATAGAATGGGAAAGTTAATCGTTTCATTATCACCTCATGCACACGGTAAGGACACTGTGGAGCGCAATATGTATGGCGTCATCATCGCCCTGCTACCTGCACTGCTCGTGTCGTTCTGGTTCTTCGGAATCGGCTCGGCCATTGTGTGTGCAACGAGCGTCATAGCCTGCGTACTTTTCGAGTGGGCCATCAATAAGTTTATCCTTGGCCGTCAGCAGAACACGGTGCTCGACGGTTCGGCAGCCCTGACGGGTCTGCTGCTCGGCTTCAACCTGCCGTCTAACCTCCCCGTCTGGATTATCATCATCGGTGCGCTGGTCGCTATCGGCGTGGGCAAGATGTCGTTCGGCGGACTGGGTCAGAACATCTTTAACCCTGCACTCGTGGGCCGTTGCTTCCTGCTGGTGTCGTTCCCCGCACAGATGACCAGTTGGCCGAAGATTGGTCAGCACTTGAGCTATCTGGATGCGGAGACAGGTGCTACACCTCTTTATTATATGAAGGAGGCCATTAAGAACGGCGACTTGCACCAGTTGGAGAAAGTACCCGACTCTGTGTCGTTGCTTTTGGGCAACGGCTATGCAGAGGGTATGGGAACCATTGGCGAGGTGTGTGCATTGGCCCTGCTCCTCGGCTTGGCCTATATGCTGTGGAAGAAGATCATCACCTGGCACATTCCCGTCTCAATTATCGGTACGGTCTTTGTGCTGGCCGGATTGTTCCATCTGGCGAATCCAGTCTATGCCGACCCCCTGACGGTTATTCTGAGTGGTGGTCTGATGCTGGGTGCCATCTTCATGGCTACCGACTATGTGACGTCGCCCATGACGCCGAAGGGACAGATCATCTATGGTGTCTCCATCGGTGTGCTAACGCTCGTCATCCGCAACTGGGGCAGTTATCCTGAGGGAATGTCGTTCGCCATTCTCATCATGAACGCCTTCACGCCTCTTATCAATATGTATGTGAAACCCAAGCGCTTCGGTGAGGTGCCCGAAAAGAAATAAGGAGGACGAGATTATGAAGAAGTTAGAATCATCATTACTGAATATGGTCCTCGTGCTGACGGGCGTTGCTGTCGTTATGGGCGGCATTCTGGCTTATGTGAACCATCTGACCGAAGGGCCCATCAGCGAACAGAAGCAACGGGCACTGGCCGACGGCATCAAGGATGTCATGGTGTGCGATGACTTGGTTGTCACCAAGACCGATACCGTCCGTCAGAACGACGCGAATGGCAAAGAACTCACCTACGTCATCTACCAGACGCAGGACAAGCAGGGCAAGGACCTTGGTGCTGCCGTAGAGAGTACCACGGGTGGCTTCGGTGGCGACCTGAAGGTGCTGGTAGGTTTCAATCCTGAAGGCAAGATTCTGGGCTATACCATTCTTGAGACGGCAGAGACACCAGGACTGGGCGCCAAGGCCGACAAATGGTTCCAGAAGGGCGAGAAGGGTGACATTATCGGTAAGGCTCCTGCCGAGCCGCTGACCGTATCGAAGGATGGTGGACAGGTGGATGCTATCACGGCTTCGACCATCACCAGCCGTGCCTTTCTCCTGGCTGTTAACAATGCGTATAAGGCTTACAAGGCTACGCCTGCCACTGACTCAGAGACAGGAGCCTCGAAGCAAAGTCATTGAGTAATAAATCGAAAATCGAAAATATGAATTATATCAGTATCATCAAAAACGGCATTGTCAAGGAGAACCCCACGTTCGTCCTGATGCTGGGTATGTGTCCTACGCTGGCCACTACCACCAGTGCCATGAACGGTCTGTCGATGGGCTTGGCAACGATGGCCGTGCTCATCTGTACCAACGTTGTCATCTCTTGTCTGAAGAGCCTGACGCCCGACAAGGTACGCATCCCCGTGTTCATCGTGGTCATTGCGGCCTTCGTGACGATTCTGCAACTGTTTATCAAGGCCTACCTGCCCGACATCGACGCATCGCTGGGCCTGTTTATCCCTCTCATTGTGGTCAACTGTGTCATCCTCGGTCGTGCTGAGGCGTTCGCTGCCAAGCAGTCGCCGCTTGCCTCGCTGTTCGACGGCATCGGCATTGGTCTGGGTTTCACGCTGGGTCTGACGCTCCTCGGCATCTGTCGCGAGGTGCTGGGTGCCGGTAGCATCTTTGGCTACACGTTGCTGCCCGAGACCTACAACATCCTGCTCTTCGTCCTACCTCCGGGAGCCTTCATCACGCTTGGTTTCCTGGTTGCGATAGTTAATAAGTTGCGTAGCGATGCGTAATATCGATATAACCTCATAACGAAATAACGACAAACATGGAATATCTATTAATATTCATCAGCGCGATATTCGTCAACAATATCATTCTGTCGCAGTTCCTCGGCATCTGCCCGTTCCTGGGTGTGTCGAAGAAGGTTAGCACTTCGCTGGGCATGTCAGCAGCAGTAGCCTTCGTGCTCACGCTGGCTACCATCGTCACCTGGCTGGTGCAGAAGTACGTGCTCGACCAGTTTGGCCTGCAGTACCTGCAGACCATCGCGTTCATCCTCGTCATTGCCTCGTTGGTGCAGATGGTGGAGATTATCCTCAAGAAGGTGTCGCCTGCCCTCTATCAGGCACTGGGCATCTTCCTGCCGCTCATCACTACCAACTGTGCGGTGCTGGGTGTCGCCATCCTTGTCATCCAGAAGGACTTCGACCTCGTGCAGTCCATCGTCTATGCCTTCTCTACGGCTATCGGCTTTGGTCTGGCACTGACGGTCTTTGCCGGTATGCGTGAGCAGATGGAACTGTCGGACATTCCCAAGGGCATGCGTGGTACCGCCATCGTGCTCGTGGCAGCCGGTCTGCTCTCACTGGCCTTTATGGGCTTCTCGGGTGTTGACGGAGGCCTGAAGGTGTTGTTTGGATTGGATTAAAAAATGGAGAATTTCAGTTATCAGACCAGTGAGCGTTTCGCCGACATCCAGCTGTTGCGCTACAGGCTGAACGGCTTTGACGAGCTGACGTTGCAGCAGAAGCTGTATATCTATTATCTGTCCGAAGCCACGCTCTGGGGGCGTGACATCACGTTCGACCAGTTCGGGCGTTACAACCTTCAGATACGCCGTCTGCTGGAGCAGATATACACCTCTGCCGACGTTGACCGCACGACGGACGAGTTCCGTGCTTTGGAGACCTACCTCAAGCGGATATGGTTCTCCAACGGCATCTATCACCACTACGGCACCGAGAAGTTCGTGCCTGAGTTCTCAGCGGAATATCTGCGTCAGGTTTCTCCTCTCGATGAGACGGAAGAAGGGGCTTTGGAACGTGTCATCTTCGACCCCGACTATCTCCCCAAACGCGTCAACAAGGCTGACGGCGAAGACCTTGTCCTCACCTCCGCCTGCAATTTCTACGATGGCGTTACGCAAGCTGAAGCGGAAGCGTGTGAGTTGAAGTTTCCCCTCAACTCCACCCTCGTCAAGCGCAACGGTCGCATCGAGGAGGACGTGTGGCGTATTGGTGGACGCTATGGGGAAACCATAGCGCACATCGTCTATTGGCTGCGTAAGGCACAGGAGGTCTGCGAGAACGAGCAGCAGCGCAAGGTTCTCGGCCTGCTTATCCGTTACTACGAGACGGGCGACCCCAGTGTGTTCGATGCCTATTGCATCGAGTGGGTGCGTGAGCTGGAAGGACAAATCGATTTCATCAATGGCTTCATCGAGGTCTATGGCGACCCGCTCGGACTGAAAGGCTCGTGGGAGGGACTCGTGGAATACAAGGATCAGGAAGCCACGAAGCGCACGCAGGCCATCAGCCGTAACGCCCAGTGGTTCGAAGACCACTCGCCCGTTGACCCGCGCTTCCGTAAACCCCAGGTGAAGGGTGTCACCGCCAATGCCATTTGTGCAGCGATGTTGGGAGGTGACGAATATCCCTCGACTGCCATTGGCATCAACCTGCCCAATGCCGACTGGATACGTGCGGAGTACGGCTCGAAGAGCATCACCATCACCAATATCACCGAGGCCTACAACCGTGCAGCCCGAGGCAGCGGCTTCCAGGAGGAGTTCGTCATCGACGAGCCGACGCTGGCCCTCATCCGCAAGTATGGTGATGTGTGCGACGACCTGCATACCGACCTGCACGAGTGCCTGGGACACGGCAGCGGACAGCTTCTGCCTGGTACCGACCCCGATGCATTGAAGGCCTACGGCAACACCATCGAGGAGGCGCGTGCCGACCTCTTCGGACTCTATTACATTGCCGACCCGAAGCTGGTGGAACTGGGATTGACACCCGACCTCGAGGCCTACAAGTCACAGTATTATACCTACATGATGAACGGTCTGATGACACAGCTCACTCGCATCAAACCAGGCCATCAGATTGAGGAGGCCCACATGCGCAACCGTGCGCTCATCGCCCATTGGTGCTATGCGCAGGGCGATGTCATCCGCATGGTTCACCGCGACGGCAAGACCTTCGTGGAGATAACCGATTACGTGGGGTTGCGTGCACTCATTGCCCGTCTGCTGGCTGAGGTGCAGCGCATCAAGAGCGAGGGTGACTACGAGGCAGCCCGCAAGTTGGTGGAACGCTATGCCGTAAAGGTTGACCCTGACCTGCATGCCGAGGTGTTGGAACGTTACGAACGGCTCAACCTGGCACCCTACAAGGGATTCATCAATCCCGTCCTGAAGCCCGTCTTCAATAGCGAGGGCAGCATCACCGACATTACCGTTGATTATTCCGAGTCCTACGTTGACCAGATGCTCCGCTACAGTCGCGACTACAGCACCCTAACTCCCTCTAACTCCTAATTCCAAACTCAACATGTCTCTTCAAGAACAAGTCAAGGAAATCAAGCAGTCGTTCCGTCAGCTGATGGATGGAGCAACGGCACAGTCCATGCGCGACAAGGGCGTACAGTACAAACTGAACTGGGGTGCCTCCATTCCCATGCTTCGTGAAAAGGCAGAAGAGTTGGGTAAGAATTACCAATTAGCCATTGCCTTGTGGAAAGAGGACGTGCGCGAATGTAAAATCCTCGCCACGATGCTGATGCCGCCTGATGAGGTACTGCCCGAGGTCATTGACATCTGGATGGAGCAGATGCCCTCGCAGGAAATGGCCGAACAGGCATCGTTCAACCTCTTCCAGCATCTGCCCTTCGCACCTGCGAAGGCCTACGAGTGGATGGCATCCGACAAAGAACTCTACCAGCTGTGTGGCTTCCTCGTGATTACCCGTCTCTTCATGAACGGACAGGAGCCCAACGAGCGGGGCATCAACGAGTACATCGACCAGTTGGAAGTTGCCCTGCAAGGCCCCTCCCTCGCAGTCAGGAAAGCCGCCCTGCAGAGCGTCCAGCGCTTCTCGGACCTGGGTCTGGTCTATGAAAGGCTGGCCCAATCGGCATTGAAACGCGCCAATTTAGATATTTTATAAACAAAGAACCTTCGCTCGACAATAAAAATTAAAAAATCATTTTTTATTTTGTATTGTTCTCACTTATTTGTACCTTTGAGACCTTGTCTCGAAGGTAGGCTTCACCTCGGAAATAATAATAAATCCAAATTTATTTTGTATTTCGCTCGTTTTGCACTACCTTTGCATGGTTTCTTGAGAACCGACGCAAAAGATGAAGCAGAATGTGAAGGAAACCGTCAGGACGATACTGACGAATTATCTGGAATTGAACAACCACCGCAAGACGCCGGAACGCTATGCCATACTGGATGCGGTGTATAGGATGGACGGGCATTTCACCTTGGACGAACTGGGTGAGAAGCTGGCCAACGAGGATAACTTTCCCGTGAGTCGTGCCACGCTGTACAACACGCTGAAGCTGTTCCTGGAACTGCGTCTGGTCATTCGCCACCGTTTTCAGGGAGCCACGCACTACGAGGCCTGCTACGACAACAACGGCCACAGCCATCAGGTGTGTACGGTATGCGGCAAGGTGTCGGAAATCAAGTCAGGAGAAATAGGCAAGGCCATCGACAACCTGAAGCTGAAGCGTTTCCACAAGGACGGCTTTGCTTTGTATATCTACGGCATCTGCAGCACGTGCCAGGCGAAGATTACGAGACAGAAGAAAGGAAAAAAGGTAAATAATCATAGAAACAATAAATTAAAAGATGATGAATCAAGGAAAAGTTGATGTCCTGCTTGGTCTTCAGTGGGGAGACGAAGGCAAGGGAAAGGTTGTGGATGTACTGACGCCACGTTACGATGTGATAGCCCGCTTTCAGGGTGGTCCGAATGCCGGCCATACGCTGGAGTTCGAAGGTCAGAAATACGTGTTGCGTAGCATCCCGTCAGGAATCTTTCAGGGTGACAAGGTGAACATTATCGGCAACGGCGTGGTGCTGGCTCCCGACCTTTTTATGGAGGAGGCCAAGGCGCTGGAGGACAGCGGTCATGAGCTACGCAACCGTCTGCACATCTCGAAGAAGGCCCACCTCATCATGCCGACTCACCGCGTGCTCGATGCTGCCTACGAGGCACAGAAGGGTAAGAACAAGGTGGGCACCACGGGCAAGGGCATCGGTCCGACCTATACCGACAAGGTGAGCCGCAACGGTCTGCGCGTGGGCGACATCCTCGAGAACTTCCCCGAGAAGTATGCCGCCGCCAAGGCCCGCCACGAGGCTATCCTGAAGTCGCTCAACTTTGATTACGACATCACAGAGGTGGAGAAGAAATGGCTGGAGGGCGTGGAGTACCTGCGCCAGTTCCCCATCGTTGATTCTGAGCATGAGATCAACAACATCCTCCGTAGCGGCAAGAGCGTGCTCTGCGAGGGTGCACAGGGTACGATGCTCGACGTGGATTTCGGCAGCTATCCCTTCGTCACCTCGTCAAACACCATCTGCGCAGGAGCCTGCACGGGTCTGGGTATCGGTCCCAACAAGATTGGAGACGTCTATGGCATCATGAAGGCCTACTGCACGCGTGTCGGTGCCGGTCCGTTCCCCACGGAGCTGTTCGACGAGACAGGCAAGAAGATTCGTGACCTGGGTCATGAGTACGGAGCTGTGACGGGTCGTGAGCGCCGTTGCGGATGGATTGACCTAGTAGCCCTGCGCTACGCCATCATGGTGAATGGCGTGACGAAGCTCATCATGATGAAGAGCGACGTGCTCGACGGCTTCGACACCATCAAGGCCTGCGTGGCTTATAAGCAAAATGGTCAGCAGATTGACTACTTCCCCTACAACATCGAGGAGGGCATTGAGCCTGTCTATGAGACGCTGCCCGGCTGGAA
>JAILHP010000075.1 GCA_024695705.1 Prevotella sp.
ATTAATAATTATGGTGTACAAAAGTATAATAGGGCGAAACGAGGAAATCAGGAAACTGGAGAAGTTTCTGAAATCACCCAAGTCGGAGTTTGTAGCCATCTATGGTCGCAGACGTGTTGGCAAATCCTATCTGGTTGAGGAAGTGTATAAGGATAAGATAGCATTTCGCGCCATTGGTTCCTATATCAAGGACAAAGACGAGAAAACCTACAGGCAAATCCAGCTTGAGCACTTTTACGAGAGTCTTTTATATGCAGGTGTGCCGGAAGACACGCCACGACCTACTAACTGGCGTGAGGCTTTCCGTCTGCTCCGAAAGCATCTTGAAGGGGTAGGCGCAGAGCGTCGTGTTGTTTTCCTCGACGAGCTGCCTTGGCTGGCTGGTCCTCAGTCATCGGAAATGATTACAGAACTTGGCTATTTCTGGAACTCATGGGCCGACCGCCAGAGGAATGTCGTGCTTGTTGTATGTGGCTCCGCTACCAGTTGGATGCTTGATAACGTCATCCGGGATTACGGCGGTTTGCATGGCCGCATTACGGAAGCCATGAGGTTGCTGCCCTTCACACTGAAGGAGTGCGAGATGTATTTCCAGAGTCGCGGATTCCATCTGTCGCGTTATGAAATGGCCGTTGCCTACATGGCCTTCGGCGGCATACCCTATTATCTCGACCGAATAGACAACGAGAAGAATCTGTCGGAGAATATCGACGCCTTCTTCTTCAACGACACTATGATCGGCCAGGAGTTCAAGGATGTATATGCCGGACTATATGCTACCTCGGAGCGGTATGTGGATATCGTCAAGGCACTCGGCACGAGGTTCTACGGCATGACACGCCGTGAGCTTGCTGAAGCTGTAGGCATTGAACTGGGCGGGACGTTCTCGAAGATACTCGACAACTTGCATGAGTCTGGCATTACACGCGAATATCCCCGCTATGGAAAAGAGCGCGTCGAGACGGTCTATCAGCTGAAAGACTTCTTTTCCATATTCTACCTTCACTTCATCCATGGGAAAGGTGCTGACGCTGGTAACTGGCGAACCATACAGCGTACCCCCAAATTCTATTCGTGGGCTGGCAATACCTTTGAGATGCTTTGCATCGAGCATCTGCCGCAGATTAAGGATAAGCTGCGCATCGCCACCATCAACCGCAACTACTGCTGGAAAGGCCAGGCACCTAACGGGAAGACGGCTCAGATTGACCTCGTACTGGAATGGAAGGGTGAGCGCACAGACTACATCTGCGAAATGAAGTTCAGCGAGCACGACTTCACTATCGACAAGTCGTACGAGTCAGAGTTGGCCAACAAGATTGATGCTTTCCTCCATTGCAAGCAGCACACGAAGACCCATTCCATCCAGCTTGTGATGGTCACGACAAACGGTGTAACACATAACGAACATTCGAAAGATGTCAATCAGGAGGTTACATTGGATGATTTGTTCTTATAGACCATGCCGTCATCGGTCCAGGCATCGCAGTAGGTCTCTTCGGCTATGCCATCGGCAAGCAAGAACCCGACTACACGGTGGTCAGATATAATTGAATTAACGTAAGAATATATGAAGAAGATACTAACATTCCTACTGGCAGCACTTGGGCTTACAACAGCTTGCGGCCAAGACAACTTCGAGAACACCGACGTACAAGGTTTCTCTGAACTAGTTGCAGATACAAACGTCGTGGTTCTGGATGTGCGCACAGTTGATGAGTTCAATGACGGGCATATCAAGGGAGCCATCCTTATCGATCAGGGCCAGAGCGACTTCATTGAGAAAGCGAAGTCGTTATTACCTATCGACAAGAAGATAGCCATATACTGTAGAAGTGGCCGTCGGTCAGCCAATGCAGCTGGACGGTTAGCAGACATCGGCTATAAGTGTGTAAACCTCAAAGGCGGTATAATTGCTTGGAAAGAAGCTGGGATGCCTGTGGTTACATCAGAACAGGAAATGAATGGTCTGATTGTGAGAATCGCAGAAATCGAAGTCCACCCCCAGTATCTGAAGGAATATCTGGAGGCTGCAAGGAGTGTCGGAGTGGAATCAGTGAAGAAAGAACCTGGCGTTATCTGCATTTTCCCTAATCAGATAACGGAGGATAAGAATAAGATTCGTATCGTTGAGATTTACAGGAACAAGGAAGCCTACGAGCATCACCTGACAACTGAGCATTTCCAGACTTACAAGCAGGGAACGCTCCACATGGTGAAGTCACTCAATCTGGTGGATCTCTGTCCACTTGACAAAGAAGCAATGCCTTTGATATTCACTAAAATCCAGTAATGAATATGGCTTACATTAACAAATATCAATCAGATGGCTATCGGCGCGATGAGCTGATACGTATCATCGAGCACTCTGTTGAGAAGCTGACTTTGGCGGAATTCGAAGCACTGTACTACGACATGAGCACGAAGTCGTATATTAACGATTGACAATCTTCTGATAAGCCAATCGTTCATCGCCTGACAGCAGATAGATGATTCCACAATAGGTGAAGCCATGCTTGTGTTCTTTGCAGGAACCGTGGCTATCCGTTTCATAGGTACCCATGAGGAGTACGACAAGATTAAGGATATAAAAACGATATAAGTTATGATTATAAAGAGTGAAAGGGAATATAAGGACTATGAGGTTCGTGCGGAAAAGCTGATGCAGCGCGGTACGGAGTTGGGCGACATGGAACTGCTCACAGATGAGGAAAAGGCAGAATTCATGCGTCTGAGCGAGGCTCTTGACGAATATGGCAGCGCATATCACCCTCTTCCAGGCCAGATGAGCTCGCTGCTTACCGATGCCATTCTCTTACATGTAAAAGAGAAAGGGCTTAAGCATAAAGACGCAGCCCGCATGATAGGTATCAGTTCCACCATGTTTAGTGACCTTATTCATGGCCGTCGCTCGCTGAGTTTCGAGGTAGCTCGCAACATACATAAGGTGCTTGGCATTCCCGCCGAGGTAGTTCTGGCATAATTATGGCAAGGAGGAAAACCGGAACAAGTACAACGAAAGTGCCGCTATGATGCATGGATTGCTCTGTTCAGGCCTTTCGAAAGGTCGGTTCAAAGCCAATGAAAGCTCGGAGCAGGCCCAATGATTGCTCCGAGCTTGTTTCATGATAGCTTACGGCAAAGTCATAAAAGGGCGCCCGCCGGACGATTGTCGGGCGGGCGGCGGATGAACGTCGGGCGGGCGCCCGACAAGTGTAGGGCGGACGGCAGACGGAGGATGCTTTAGGGACGATAGGCTTTCCGCTGTTTATAACAGAAAGCACTTACTTCAAGTGCAAAGGTACTAAAAAAATCGTTATAATCCAAATATTTCGCCCTTTTTCTGTAGGCAAACATCTGTTGTTTATTTACCAACCAGAATAGGTTGTTTACAGTTTAGATAAATTGCCAGCAATCTCTGCTTTATATTTCTCTTTCAGATCTTGGTTTTATATCAGAAAGGGTATATAATCAAGAAATATCATTGTTATTATATCAAATAGGGTATAATTTATATGCTGTCATGCACGGCGGGCATTATTTTGGCCAAAAGATGTTAATACTCGTACATTTATTCGAGTTTCTTTCGATTTTCTGTACCAAATTTTGTAATTTTGCGGCGAAATCAAATGAATAACGATGAAGAAGTCACCATTACTTAAGTTCGGAAATATTCCAATTCGCACGCAAACGCTATACGATTGCTATAGTGATTTGTCATCACCTGCCGACAAGATTCATGCATTGGAGAGGGACGGTGATATTATCCAACTGAAACGAGGACTCTATGTTGTCAGTGGAGAGGTGACAGGCAAGCTTATTGACGCACGACTTTGTGCCAACCACATCTATGGGCCGTCATACGTTTCTTTGCAATGGGCTTTAAGATGGTATGGGCTCATTCCAGAACGAGTACACATCATGAGTTCAATGACCACACTACATACACGCCGGTTTGAGAACAAGTTGGGAACATTTGAATACTTTCATGTTTCGCCACAATATTTTCCCATCGGTTTGAGAATAGTTGACGATAACGACACAGCATGTATTATGGCAAGTCCGGAAAAGGCTCTCTGTGACAGTATCATTCATGACATAAAGCGTCCGCCCCAATCTGTCAAGGGGCTCTGGGAGTATTTGGAAGAATTCCTGCGTTTCGATACAGATTCCCTCAAAGACTTCGACACGAGTATCATTGAACAATGTATAGCAAAGGGACGAAAGACGCAAATATTACAAAATCTCATTAAACTCATCAAGAAACTATGAACATATATGATCAGATGGTTGCTGAATACCAGCAGCAAGCAAGCACCTCCACACCCAATGTGGAACAGGAGGTGATGCAGAAGATTGCTCTTGCGGGACTCAGTCGTGGAGGATTCTTCAAGCATGCGGCCTTCTATGGCGGAACATGCCTGCGACTTTTCCATCAGTTGCCTCGCTACTCTGAGGATATGGACTTTACACTCAGAGAGAAAAACAGCGATATTCATTTGGAAGACTTCTTTCCCTACATCATTGAAGAATTTCATCTGGCAGGACACGAGGTGGTTATTCAGAAAAAAGACAAGAAGATATTTGGACGTGTAGAATCCGCATTTCTCAAGGAGAATACAGAGGTTTTTGACATCAAGTTCCAAACCAAGAAGACTGTCAAGGTAAAAATAGAAATGGACACAGATCCACCACTGGGTTTCGAGACGGAGGACCTGCCTTTGTCTCGTCCCTATCCCTTTGTGGTGCGCTGTGTAGCTCTTCCTGACCTTTATGCTGGCAAGATGCACGCCCTGCTTTATCGTAACTGGAAAACCAGAGTGAAGGGGCGCGATTGGTACGACTTCCAATGGTATGTAGCCAATCGTGTGCCATTGAACTTTGAGCATCTGCAAAAGCGCATCCGAGAGTTCAATGATGAGGACATCACCAAGGAGCGTTTTATGGAGATGCTGCACGAGAAGTTGTCAACAACTGATATGGAATCGGTAAAGCAGGATGTCAGAGGTTTCATCTTCAACCAACGTGATATTGAAATCTGGTCGAACGATTACTTCCTGAAGTTAGCTGACATGATGGTGTTCAAGGAATGATGTTGGTCAGACGGACTGGGGACGGAGGGACTTGATGACGCGGCAGGGATTGCCGACGGCGACTGACCAGGAGGGAATGTCGCGGGTGACGACGGAGCCGGCTCCGATGGTGACGTTATCGCCGATGGTGACACCTGGCAGGATGACTACATTACCCCCTATCCACACGTTATCGCCGATGGTGACGGGCTCAGCCCACTCGCGGCGGCTGTTGCGCTCAACGGGGTCGGTGCTGTGGCAGGCGGTGTAGATGCTGACATTAGGGCCAATGAAGCAGTCGTCGCCAATGTTGACAGGAGCCTCATCGAGCACGGTGAAATGGAAATTGGCAAAGAAACGGCGCCCCACGCTGATATGACGTCCGTAGTCGCAGTAGAAGGGCTGATTGATGAAAACGGCATCGTCGCCGACATGACCTAACAAGCTTTTCAGCATCTTCAGACGCCCGGCTCTGTCGGTAGGCAACAGGGCATTATATTCCTGTATGACCTTTTTCACCTCATTCAGCTCGCGAACCAGGTCCTTGTCAACAGCCGAATACAGCTGTCCTGACAGCATCTTCTCTTTTTCAGTCATTCTTGTTGGGTGGGATTGGTGGTCGGCGACTCTTCTTTGTCTTCCTTCGTGACATAGCGTTGGTAATAGGCCATGATGAGGGTGGTGAGCGGCAGGGCGATAATCAGTCCGATGAAGCCGAGCAGCGCACCCCATACGGAGAGCGAGAGAAGCAGGATGGCGGGGTTGAGGCCCATGGCCTTGCCCATGACCTTTGGCGTGACCACCATATCGATGATGACCTGCACGATGAGGAACACGGCAAGGGCAGAGATGAGGATAATCCAGAAGTTCTGTCCTGTGTCGGCTGCCTTAAGCAGGGCAAGGAACACAGTGGGAATGAGTGCCAGGGAGTGCAGGTAAGGCACGAGGTCCATGATGCCGATGAGTATGCCGAGGCCGATGGCCATGGGGAAGTCGATGATAGTGAAGCCGATGCAGAAGAGTATGCCCATGATAAGCGCCACGAGACCCTGTCCGCGCATGTAGTTGTTCATGGCCTGCTCCACGTCAGAAGCGACACCCTGCCAGAAGGGGCGGTTCTTCTTGGGGAAGATACGAATCCAGTTGTTGGTGAGGTACTCGTAGTCGAGCAGTATGAAGAACATATATAATAAGGTAATAAAGGAACCGATGATGCTGATGAGGATGCTGGCAGTCTGTCCCAGTACGTTGAAGAACTGCGGCATGGTCTCCTTCAATACGTCGGTGAAGTCCTTGCTACGGAAGAAATCCTGTATCTCCTTGTCATGCTCCTTGATCCACTCCTGTATGGTAGCAGGGAAGTCGGCTATCTGGGTCTTCTGCTGCAGATAGCGCGTGGCCAAGTCGCCCAGTTTCTCGAACTGCTCAATCATCGGCGGGATGATGAGCCACACCACACCTGCAAGGACTGCGATGACGAAGATGAGCGTGACGATGATGGACAGGGCACGCCCGGGAACGTGGAGCTTGTACTGCACGAACTTGACGATAGGGTACAGCAGGTAGGCAAAGAGCCATGCCACGAAGAAGGGCAGCAGCACACTGCTCAGGTAGTTGAGCAAGTAGAGCACACCCAAGGCAATGAGTGCGCCGATGAGCCAGCGTACGAAGGTGTCGAAGGTGATGGTTTTCATCTTGGTTTGAGATTTGAAATTTGATGTTTGATGTTTGATGTTTCACATCGAGCCTGCTCACGCTCGGCAATTCAAGCGAACTTGATTGCTCTCGCTCAATCGCAGACTTGAGATTTATTTCTCCTTGCCCACCGCTTTCTGGTAGCACTCACGGCAGAGGGGTTCGTACTCCTGCGTCTCACCCAGCAGTACGCGGCGCTCGTCATCCACCATGCGGTGGCTGACATACGCCAGATTGCCGCACTTCACGCAGATGGCATGTACCTTCGTCACGTCGTCGGCAATGGCACACAGGGCAGGCATGGGACCGAAGGGCACCCCACGGAAGTCCATATCGAGGCCTGCCACAATGACACGTACCCCACGGTTGGCCAGTTCGTTACACACATCTACCAGACCCAGGTCAAAGAACTGTGCCTCGTCAATGCCTACTACGTCAATGTCGCTTGACAGCAGCAGGATGCTGGCCGAAGAGTCGATGGGCGTGGAGGGTATGGCATGCCGGTCGTGGCTGACCACATCCTCCTCACTGTAGCGTGTGTCGATGGCCGGTTTGAAGATTTCCACCTTCTGCTTGGCAAATTCTGCACGCCTCATTCTACGGATGAGTTCTTCCGTCTTGCCCGAAAACATCGAGCCGCACACCACTTCTATTCTGCCGGGACGGCGTGCCTCCCCACCAATATTTCCTATCATAACGGGACAAAGGTAGTGAAAACCGAGCGAAGAAAAAAATAATTTGCTAATTTTTTTTCTTCCGAGGTGCATCCTACCTAAGAGACGCAGTCTCAAAGGTGGTGAAAATGGGGGAAGGGGGAAAGGTAAAAAGGTAAAAAAAGTTAAGGGGCAGCAAAAACTCTCCACTCTCAACTCTCAACTCTCAACTTTTTCGTATCTTTGCCCGCTGTATGGGCACCTTATATATAGTACCAACACCCGTCGGGAACATGGAAGACATGACTTTCCGGGCGGTAAGGATCCTGAAGGAGGCTGACCTCGTGCTGGCCGAGGATACCCGCACGTCGGGCATTCTGCTGAAGCACTATGACATTCAGAACCGCTTGATGTCACACCATAAGTTCAACGAGCACGGCACCTCGGCGGGCATCGTAGAACGGCTGAAGGAAGGGCAGACCATCGCCCTCATCAGTGATGCAGGCACTCCGGGCATCAGCGACCCTGGATTCTTTCTGGTACGTGAAGCGGTACGGGCCGGCATTGAGGTGCAGACGCTACCGGGCGCTACGGCCTTCGTCCCAGCCTTGGTGTCGAGTGGCTTGCCCTGTGACAGGTTTTGCTTCGAGGGATTTCTGCCGCCGAAGAAGGGCAGGCAGAGTCGTATCGAGGCTCTGAGGGACGAGCCGCGTACCATGGTGTTCTACGAGTCGCCCTACCGCCTGCTCAAGTTGCTGCAACAGTTGTGCGAGGCTTTTGGTCCTGAGCGTCAGGCCTGTGTCTGCCGCGAGATTTCGAAGGTCCATGAGGAGAGCCGACGGGGCAGCTTGTCGAAGCTCGTTGAGCATTTCACCCAGACTCCCCCAAAGGGAGAAATCGTAGTGGTAGTGAGTGGGAAAAATGAAAAGTGAAAATAATTGATAATTAAAAACAAAGCATTATGAAGAAAGTATTTGTTTTTGCCATGTGCTGTGCTGCACTGGCATCGTGTAATTTAGGAAAGAACAGCGACGCAGAGCTTCGTGCTATGCAGGAGCGTGACTCACTGAACCAGATTATTGCCCAGCGCGATAACGAGGTGAATGAGCTGATGACCACTTTCAACGAGATTGAAGAGGGTTTCCGTGTTATCAACGAAGCCGAGGGACGTGTCAACCTGGCCCGTTCGGGTGAGGGAGCCAATGCCAAGGGCCGCATTCAGGAGAACATGCAGTTCATCCAGTCAACCATGGAGCAGAACCGTGCACTTATCAACAAGCTGCGTGGTCAGCTGCAGAAGAGCACCGTGAAGGCTGATGCCCTGCAGAAGGCACTGGACAACCTGACGAAGGAACTGGAGATGAAAGACCAGCAGATAGCACAGCTGAAGGCTGAGCTGGAAGCCAAGGACATCCACATCCGTGAGTTGGATCAGCGTGTGACGGAGCTGAACACCGACGTGACGAACCTGACAGAGGAGAACACGCAGCATCAGCAGACCATTACCAATCAGGACATGGAGCTGAACACGGCTTACTTTGTCTTCGGTACCAAGAAGGAACTGAAGAACCAGGGAATCCTCGACGGCGGCGGTCTGTTTAAGAAGGCTAAGGTGAGCTCCAGCTACAACAACGAGTACTTCACGAAGATTGACATACGTACCACCAAGGAAATCAAGCTGTATTCCAACAAGGCAGATATCAAGACGTCACACCCCGCTGGCAGCTATTCGCTCGACAAGGACGGCAACGACCAGCTGGTGCTGCACATCACCAACCCCAAGCAGTTCTGGAACAACAGCAAGTACTTAGTGATTGTTGTCAAGTAAGGAATTTCTCAATCATTTTCAGGCAAGCGTCGTAACCGACAGGCTTTGCCAGAAATTCATCACATCCCGCCTCGAGCGAGCGTTCACGGTCGCGATCGAAGGCGTTGGCAGTTAAAGCCACGATGGGCAAATCAGGCCTCGTGGCTTTAATTCTTTTTGTAGCCTCCAAACCGTCCAGGATGGGCATGCGTATATCCATGAGAATCATGTCAATGCTGGGGTCGGCAGCCATTGTTACGGCTTCCTCACCATTCAAGGCCCTGACGAATTCATAATGGCCCTTCAAGATGTATGTCATCAACAGGAAGTTGCTGTCATTGTCTTCAGCAATAAGGATTTTTTTCATCGTATGTAGTGTTTTGAAATTGTTAATTGTTACAAAAGTAATGTTTTTCTTCGGGAAAAGTTTGTTTTTGCCGCATATTTTAACTAATTTTGTCGGAAATTTCTATTTAGCCCCAAACAAAAAAATGATGAAACATTCAATTTTTACTGTTGCTTTCGCACTGACGACAGCCCTTTCTGCCAGCGCGCAGACTCATGTGATGGACGTGAATACCAAGAAACTGGGTGCCCCCATCCAGCCAACCATGTATGGTATCTTCTTCGAGGATATCAACTATGCGGCTGACGGCGGACTCTACGGTGAGCTGGTCAAGAACCGTTCCTTTGAATTTCCACAGACCCTGATGGGCTGGCAAACCTTCGGACGCGTGGAGGTACGCAATGACGGACCCTTTGAGCGTTGTCCGCATTACGTGGTACTTTCCGACCCGGGTCATGGCGAACGCCGCACTGGACTGGTCAACGAGGGTTACTTCGGCATCGGCGTGGAGAAGGGCGAGAAGTATCGTTTCGTAGTATGGGGCAAGGCTCTCAATGGCAATACCTCCATTCGCGTACAGCTCATCGACGAGAGCTCGATGGACGAGCATCAGGAGTTTGCCGAGCAGAAGCTTGACATCAACTCGTCGAGGTGGGAGAGATACTCCATACTGCTGACACCCAAGAAGACGCTCAAGCACGCCAAGCTGCGCATCTTCCTGAATGGAGAGAAGGCTGTGGCGCTGGAGCATATCTCCTTGTTCCCCGTCAACACCTTTAAGGGACGTAAGAACGGCATGCGTCGCGACCTGGCACAGGCACTGGCCGACCTCCATCCCGGCATCTTCCGTTTCCCTGGCGGCTGCATCGTCGAGGGTACTGACCTGGAGACGCGCTACCAGTGGAAGAACACGCTGGGTCCAGTGGAGAACCGCCCCATCAACCAGAACCGCTGGGAGCATACCTTCGACTACCGATACTTCCCTGACTACTATCAGTCGTACGGACTGGGCTTCTATGAGTTCTTCCAGCTCTCCGAGGACATCGGTGCTGAGCCGCTGCCCATCCTCAGCGTCGGACTGGCCTGCCAGTTCCAGAACTGGGATAAGGAAAGTGCCCACGTGCCCCTCGACCAGTTGCAGCCCTACATTGACGACTGCCTCGACCTCATTGAGTTTGCCAACGGTCCTGCCGATTCCAAGTGGGGCAAGGTACGTGCCGAGATGGGACACCCTGAGCCCTTCAACATGAAGTACATCGGTGTGGGCAACGAGCAGTGGGGCGAGTTCTACTACGAACGCCTCAAACCTTTTGTCGCTGCCATTCGCGCCAAGTATCCTGACATCAAGATAGTAGGCACCAGCGGCCCCATGCCCGACGATGACGAAAAAGCCACCTATCGTTTTCAGGACGGATGGAAAGCCATGAAGGAGCTGAAGGCCGACCTCGTCGATGAACACTACTACCGCGACGAGGCGTGGTTCCTCACCAATGGCTTGCGTTACGACAGCTATGACCGCAAGGGACCGAAGGTGTTTGCCGGCGAGTATGCCTGCCACGGCAAACACAAGAAGTGCAACCACTACCGGGCTGCCCTGCTGGAAGCAGCCTTCATGACCAGCTTCGAGCGTAATGCTGACGTGGTGTGGATGACCTCACCGGCTCCGCTCTTTGCCCATGTTGATGGATGGCAGTGGCGTCCTGACCAGATATGGTTCGACAATACGGAGATGTTCAAGTCCGTCAGCTACTACGTGCAGCAGATGTATGCCACCAATGCCGGCACCAACGTGCTGTCGCTGACCATGAACAAGCAGCCCGTAGCCAACCTGGAAGGACAGGGTGGACTCTTTGCTTCGGCAGCCTTCGATGCCAAGACGGGCGATGTCATCATCAAGATAGCCAATACCTACCATCAGGAGCGTGAGGTAAGCATCAACCTTCAGGGGATGCAGGGCGACCGCATTGCCGAGACACTGACGCTCAGCCACAACGGCATGAACGACGAGAACAGCATTGCCCAGCCCACACTCATCACGCCGCAGAAGGGCACCACCGTTGTCTCGTCTGACAAGAAGTGTTCCGTGCTGCTTGACGAGCTGCCTCCCATGTCGTTCCGCATCTATCGGTTCACGAGGTGATTGGTGAAATAATGTTAAATTTTGGGCGTTGGAAGAAAAAACTCTCAACTTTCAACTTTCAACTCTCAACTTTTTAGTACCTTTGCAGCCGATTTCCCGGAATGGGGAGTCAAGATTTGGGAAAATCCCAAGCATCCGACGACGTAACCCGTTGTGATTAAGGCGGCAAGCGTCCGAAAGATGTAATAATCAAAACATCATTAATCAAAACTGTTATGTATTTAGATCAAGCTAAAAAAGCAGAGATTTTCGAGCAGTATGGCAAGAGCGTTACTGACACTGGTTCAGTAGAGAGCCAGGTTGCCCTGTTCACTTATCGTATTTCTCACCTCACCGAGCATCTGAAGAAGAATCGCAAGGACCACGCTACTGCACGCAGCCTTACCATGATGGTAGGTCGTCGTCGTAAGTTGCTGAAGTACCTCCGCGAGCGTGACATCGAGCGCTACCGCGCCCTGATCAAGGCACTCGGACTCCGCAAGTAAAAGAAGTGAGAACAACAAAAATGGTGAGCAAAAATTGCTCACCATTTTTTATGCTGTTAACTATCATCACTTAACGCTCAACGAGAATACGTGCATCCACAGCTACCACGTCATCACCGTCGGCCAGTAGCGGGTTGATGTCCATTTCCTTAATTTCCGTCGCAAAGCGTAGTAGCGTGGATAGCCGCACAATGATTTCGGCATATTTCTTCTCGTTGATGCCCGCCTGTCCGCGTGTTCCCTTCAGAATCTTGTAGCCGCGCAGGGAGTGGATCATCGAGTATGCCTCGCCGTAGCTCAGCGGTGCCAGACCAGACTGCACGTCCTTCAGCACTTCCACGAAGATACCGCCCAGTCCACAGAGCACCACGTGTCCGAAGCGTTCCTCGTACTTGGCGCCGATGAAGAGTTCCGTGCCCTTCAGCATCTTCTGCACCATCACGCCGCTGGCATCCTTTATCTTCATCATACGGTCAAACTCCATTGAAAGGTGTTCGGGGGTGCGTATGTTCAGCGTCACACCGCCCACGTCGCTTTTGTGGACGGGGCCAACCACCTTTGCCACGACGGGGTAGCCCGCCTGCTCGGCAAACTGGATGAGTTCTTCTTTCTTGTTGCTCACCTTCTCGGGTACCATAGGGATGCCGGCACAGCCTAATAGCTCGCGTACGGTGTCCGGGTTGAGATATCCGTTTTTCGTGCGGCTGATAATCTCCCTTATCCTGGGCACATCCACGCCAAAGAGCTCTATCTCGGGCGGAGCGGGCTGTGGCGTCTTCATAATCTGCGAGAGAGCGGTGGCCAGCGTTACCTCGTCCGAGAAGTTCACGTGTCCCTTCGCCAGGAACTCCGCCACCTCAGGACCTGCGGTATGCAGGCTCGGCAGTACGGGGAAGATGGGCTTCTTAGACTCCAGAATCTTCTTGTGCAGCGTCTCGTAGGCCTCGTAGAGCGTGGTCAGTCCAGGCGTGCCGTAGATGACGGCGATGGCGTCTATCTCGTCAAACTTCTCCTCACAGTAGTCAATGGCTATGCCCAGCTGCTCGGCCGTTCCGGTGGCCAGGATGTCTATGGGGTTTGCCACTGCCGATCCTGGGAACAGCTTGGTCTTCAGCTCCTCGGCGGCAGGTCCCTCCAGCTTCGGAACGTTCAACCCGCCCTTCGACAGCGCGTCGGTCAGCATGACGCCAGGACCGCCGGCATGTGTCACAATGGCGAAGTTCTTACCCTTCAGCTCAGGCAGCGTGAAGATACAGCCCACCGTGGTCAGCTCCTCACGCGAGAAGCAGCGTACGATGCCAGCTTTACGGAACAGGGCCTCTACGGCTGAGTCGCTGCTGGCAATGGCTCCTGTATGACTGGAGGCCGCACGGCTGCCGCTTTCCGACGAACCGGCCTTGATGGCAGCTATTCTGCAGCCCTTGCGTATGAGGCTGGCGGCATGGAACAGCAGCTTGTCGGGGTTGCCCACGTTCTCAATGTAGAGCAGCTTCACCCTTGAGTCGTGCTCGGCATCAAAGTGTTCGTCCATGTATTGCAGCACGTCCTCAATGCCTATCTGCTTGCCGTTGCCTATGCTCCACACGCTGTTGAACTGCAGGCCCTTGATGACGGCACTCTCCAGAATGAAGACCGCCGTGGCTCCTGAACCTGAAACGAAATCAACGCCCTTCGGGTTGAGGTTCGGAATGGGCTGTGTGAACACGCTGTGGTGCTGGCGGTTCAGCAGTCCGATGCAGTTAGGACCGATGAGGCTGGCACCGTAGCGTTCGCAGGTGTCCAGGATGCGCTGCTCGAGTGCAGCACCCGCCTTCGTCTCCTCGCCGAATCCGGCCGAGATGATGATGAAGGCCTTGACGCCCTTGTCGCGTGCCAGTGTCTCTGCCGTGTCAGGACACAGCTTGGCTGGAATCACCAGCACGGCCAGTTCCGTGGGAGGCAGCTCCTTTACGTCATGAAACACCTTGATGCCCTGCACCTCGTCTTCTTTCGGATTGACAATGCGCAGGGTGCCTTTATAACCACCCTGCAGCAGGTTACGTACAATAGCTCCACCAGGCTTGTGCTGGTTGTTGGACCCGCCCACAATGACAATGCTCTGCGGATCAAGTAACTCTCGGTTAATCATTTCTCTCTAACTCCTATTTAGGTCAGTATTTGCCTGCAAAGGTAGTGCAAACCGAGCGAAATGCAAAATAAATTTCAATTTATTTTCATTTCCGAGGTATATGAATTATGTTTTTTTTGTACCTTTGCAGCCGATTATGATAGTAGCAAACATGAACCTCCATGAGGTATATGCAAACCTGATGGCAGACAAAAGCAAACTGGACTGGAAACGCGATGCTCTCTTTCCCAAGGCCGCCAAGGAACTGCTGAGGCAAGGCGAGTTCCCTGTGTGGGTGACGTGTGACTATAAACTTCCGTCCTCCAACAACCAGTATATCATTTATTTCTACGCCGAGCAACCCCAAGGACCCATCCTGGGCGACTACTTGTGCGTGATGTTCGACGGCAGCAAGCGTTTCGTTATCAAGTGGACGAAAACCACTGTCCCTGAGATTCATGTGCTGACCAGCCATTTCCTCCAGCGGTACAAGGAGCGTTTCCTGATGAACCCTGACATGAATGCCGACGAGGTGGCTGTGCGTTATTTCACCCGTAACAGGGATCTGCGTCCCATCGCCGTTGACGAGCGTGTCAGCAAGCGTATAGCGGAGTATGGTGAGTATGCCGGTGAGGGTTTTCTGGTGCGTGACGGTTTCTGTTTCAAGCTGTCAGGCGAGGAGAAGATGGAGGGGGAGACACCCATCAGAATCAGCTTCTTCACTACCTTCATGCCGCTGTCGGAAATGTCGGACACCCAGCGTGACGCCATCTACGAAGAATGTGTTAAGGGGGCTTCCATGGTTGTTTTCTGAACTTGCATACCCATATTGCGATAGAATTGCAGGGCAGGCTCGTTACCTTCCCACACATTCAGGGTGATGTTGTTACAGCCTATGGACCTTGCATAGTCACGTACGTATTCGTATAACGTCTTTCCTACGTGTTGGCCTCGAGCCTTTTCATCCACACAGATGTCGTCAATATACAGCGTTTTGATGTCCTCCAACAGCTGGTTGTTCTTCACCTCAGTGACCTGACAGAATGCATAGCCTGACACCCCGTTATCGTCAAAGACGAAGATAGGCTTGCTGTCATCCTGGAACATCGCTTCCAGTTCCTGCTCGTTATATTTGGTGGTGTAAGGCTTAAACAGGTCAGGACGTAACACGTGATGCACCATGTTTACCTGATGCAACAGTTCTATGATACGCTGAATGTCTTCTTTTCTCGCTTTTCTGATCATACCAGTTTTTATTCATGCTGACTATTGGTTGTTTGCTTTCTTACGCTTCTCTAAACACTGACGGATGGTGTCCCTTAAGTATTTCTTGTCGTCATTGCCATCCTTCGAGGGAGAGAAGTCGTCAATATACCAGTCGTCGCGCTCGAATCGAAGGGCGATGGTGGTTTCCGTGTCGCTGAAGTTGTGGATGGCCAAATCGACAAGAGCAGCAGAGTCAGTCATCTCATAGACTTTAGTTACCTTACAGCTCCAGTCGTCAGAATAGTCCTGTCCGCACACCCAGTAGTCGTAGTCGTACAATATTTCTCCCATCTCGTCACACAACTGAAGAGCTTCCTTCATCAGGGCGTAATAACGCTGCGAGCAATAGGCACTGTCGCGGTTGAAGGGGTTGCGGATATAGCTCACTTCATTCCCTTCGCTGTCGTAGGTCGTTTTGCCTACCGTCTTGTAGATGGTGTCAATACGCTGGCGGATATAGGCCTCAGAATGCTTGTCAATACCAGTGTCAGCCACGGAATCCACAGTCTGTAAGTCCTTGTCGCTGACGACCTTTCCCGTCTTACTGCCACAGCCTATCATCAACACAATGGTAAATAGTAAATAGAACAGTTTCTTCATGCTACATTACTTTATGTTTGTAATTATGCTGCAAAAATACGAAAAAAATTGGAAATTCCCTATTCTTTTTGTGATTTTGCCTAAATACAATTAAAATCTGTGGGGGAAATAGTCACGGATTGCAGGATTATCGTTATATTTGCAAAGTGTTTTGAGAATCATTGGCATTTATGGATATAGCAAAGGCATTTGAAGTGGCGTTCAACCGCAAGATGGAGAAAAACTGGGAGAAGATCTACGTAGTGGTGGATATTCACGACACCATTTTGCGTGCGTGCTACGAGAATGAGGAGACCTACGACTACTATCCTTATTCAAGAGAGGCCCTGCAGCTGATGACAAATCGCGAAGATATTTGCCTGATTCTCTGGAGCGGATGCTATGCCGAGAAGATGGACGAGTATAGGGCGCATTTTGCGGAAGAGGGTATCCGTTTCAACTATGCCAACGAGAATCCTGAAGTGGGCAATACGAGCTTCCAGAACTTCGAAGTAAAGCTCTATTTCAATGTGGGAATAGATGATAAGTTCGGCTTCGAGCCAGAAACGGACTGGGTTAAGGTGATTGAGGTGTTAGGGAATCATCCTTAAATCCGAAGAACTGTTTCAGCCCTTTTTTCTCCTTCAGGTCTTCTACAGTAAAACCATAATGCTTTGCTGCAGCAAGCATAATGACATGTTCGAGGAAGTCATCGTAAGAAAGTGAGAACCACTCCTGGGGAATATCCACGTCGATGGTTCCTCCGCCATTGTGACTGCCTTCGTTCCAGGCTTCGTCAAGCTCGGCTTCGTAGGTCCCATCCTCTTTCTTGTTGAAGCAGTACCACGATGCCCATTCTTCCATACCCTCAACGTAGTGGCCTACGAAATGCGGGGCAGAGTGTGACTTCGGCGAATAGGTGGGCTCGCCCTTCTTCGCGTCCCTGCGATAAATCATGAATTTCTCCTTGTGCATATCCAAGTAGTCTGGTCAATCATACTAAAACTTATTAAAACAACAGACAAAGGTACTCATTTCTTCTTGATTTTTCGTATTTTTGCATCGATTATTAGGATAGTTTATGAAGATGGTCTATACTTGTTTATAAAAAGGAGACATGAAGGTACTTTTGATTAATGGTAGCCCACGAGAGCATGGAAATACGTTCACGGCTCTGAGCGAAGTCGCAAAGACGCTGAACAGTGAGGGAATAGAAACCGAAATTATCGGCATTGGCAAGCAGGCTGTGCAAGGCTGCATTGCCTGTGGCATGTGTGGAAGGAATGGTGCCAGGTGTACTTTCCATGATGACTTGTACTATAAGGTGTGGAGAACGGTGAAGGATGGTATTGACGGACTGGTAGTTGGCTCGCCGGTATATTATGGTGGCCCGAATGGCTCGCTTTGCGCCTTGCTTGACCGCATGTTCTATTCATTGAGCGGTGAGCTGCGGTTCAAGCCTGCTGCCAGCGTTGTGGTATGTAGAAGAGGTGGTGCGTCTGCCGCTTTTGACCGTCTGAACAAGTACTTTACCATGACGAATATGCCCCTTGTCAGCTCGCAGTACTGGAACATGGCTTATGGTCAGACTCCGGGACAAGTCGCACAGGATGAAGAGGGCATGCAGACGATGCGTACGCTGGCCCGTAACATGGCCTGGATGATTCGCAAGCTCAATGCCAGGGAGGAGGGACACCCGGAATTGGAGAGCCCCCTTCGGACCAATTTTATCAGATAACGGATTTTGTTGAGTGATATGAGAAAGGGTATTCTTATATTGATGGTCGTCCTCATGGCACAGTGGGCAAACGCCCAGACTGGCCTGAAGAAAGTGTATGATGAGGACATTAACCCCATGGAGCAGATTGACCAGGCGCTTGTCAAAGCCAAGGCTGAGGGTAAGTTCGTCATTTGTCAGGTGGGAGGAAACTGGTGTCCTTGGTGCCTGCGTTTTGCAGATTTCATCACGAATGACACAACCATCAGCAGGGTCATCGACGAGAACTTTGAGTATATCCACGTGAACTACAATCCCCGAAAATCTGGAGGTGAGGCACAACAGCTACAGGCCGCAGCCCTGATGGCACGACTGGATAACTGCGGTCGTTTCGGTTATCCCGTGTTCGTCGTGCTTGATGAAGAAGGCAAGGTGATTCACATCCAGGATTCCAGCTTCCTTGAAGAGGGGCAGGGGTACAACCAGGAGAAGGTCCTGCGATTCTTCAAGAACTGGACTCCCAAAGTTGTGAGAAAATGATGGAAAGGCAAATTAGTTATGAGCAACATTGAAATAGGAAACAAGTACGCTCTCTTCTTCGACATTGACGGAACACTGGTGAGTTTCAAGACACACGAAATCCCACCTTCTACAATATTTGCTCTTACACAGGCCAAGGCTAACGGTCATAAGGTCTTTATTGCTACCGGCCGTCCTCCGCTAATTATTACCAATCTCAAAGCCATTGAACACTTGATAGACGGTTATGTAACCATCAACGGAGCCTTATGTTTCGTTGACGGCAAGGAAATAAGATGCAAGAACATACCGAAGGATGATGTACAGACAGTCGTTCAGGTTGCTCAGGAGAAGAGTTACGGACTGATTGTCATCGGCGAGAAAGACGTGGCTGTGCTTGACCCGAATGGTGAGGTTGACAGAATCTTCCGTAGTGAGTTGGCCGTGGAGAATCTAAATCTGGCCAAGCCGTTAGACCTGGTATTAGGCCAGCGAATACTCCAACTTACCGCATTCTTCTCTGCTGATTATGAGAGTGAGCTGATGAGACGTATTCCAAGCTGTACCTCTGGCCGTTGGCATCCTGCATTTACTGATATTACGGCAAAGGGAGCAGACAAGGGAGAGGGAATAAAAGCAATGGCCGAACAATTGGGCCTAGATCCTCAGAACACGATAGCATTTGGTGACGGTGGCAATGACACCTCCATGATAAAGGCTGCTGGTATCGGCATAGCAATGGGAAACGCTTTGGAATCATTAAAACAAGAGGCAGACTACACGACCACGACCGTTGATGATGATGGTGTCCTAAATGCCTTGCGCCATTTTAATATTATATAGGTAATGATACAGAAACAGATAACTGCAGCTCTGCTCTCGCTGCTCATTCGGTTCTCAACTAGCTTTTCTCATAGTTGTTTATTCGCTTAAGCTATAGGTGTGTACACTCGAACCTTGTGCGGAGGGGAGGTAGTTGATGCCCCACCAACACATTTGCAGGAGGACGAAGGAACCGATAAGCATCCAAAGGGCCAGACGCTCGCGATGGCGAGGAATCTGGCGGTAGTGGATATAGACGAGATAGGCGAGCCATGTGATGGCTGCCCAGGTTTCCTTGGGATCCCACGACCAATAGTGCCCCCAGGCTTCCTTCGCCCAAAGGGCACCGAAGAGCATGCCTATGGTAAGGAAGGCAAGGCTGACATAGACGAGGTCGTCGGTTAATTTCCACCAAGCGATGACAACAGCCACACCAAGCAGGGTGTATGCGAAGATATAGACAAAGACGTGGGGTGCGAACCACGGACTCTGCAGGGCAGGCACCAGCGTCTTTGTGTTGTAGCTGTCAAAGAAGAAGTAGGCAAAGAGAGATGCTATGACAAAGAGACCGAAGTACACTCCAAGCGCCTTGCTCGTAGCATTTTTCAATCTGCGCCACAATACCATTAGCGTCATGATTGCCGCTCCAGCCAGCATCATATGGAAACCTGCATAGACCCATGGTAGCCACGGGTCGCTCACCAGTTCGAGTATCGAGATCTGGCTCTCGGCACCCATCTGTGTATCGTAGCCGTACTGGTAGATTTTCCAGCCGTCCACCTCGTAGGGCTTGTTCACATCCACTATGGTCTCGATATTCTTCCCTGTCTTCGTCAGGATCTGAATCTCAGAGGCGAAACGCTTGGGCGAGCCGTCGTCATAGGTTTCCATGATGAACTTTTTCAGTTCGATGGCTATCTCCATCTCCTTGACGGCTCCCTCCTGAGTCAGCGCCCGCCACTCAGGTTCGCCAACGGCAGTAATCATTTTTACACGCTGCATGTCGGCATTGCCGAGTGTGGCTGTGGTGAGGGCGATAAAGAGGCCTAGGTGGTTCAGCAGGAAAGCGATGTCTTTGACCATTGACCGTTGACCATTGACCATTCTATTTAGCCGTCGCAGGATGATGACTCCCAGAATGACGGCAATATACACATAGACGAGCACGAACGGCCAGAACGACAGCATATTGTTCAGCCATGTGCCACCCACCTGCTGCCGTGTCAGTCCCATGATAACCGTCAGCACTACGGCATACACCATTGCCGGTATCGCTGCCTGATACGTGCCGACAAACTGGAAGGCATACACCTTCTTCCTTAATATAAATATGAGGGCTATGATTGCCAGGAATCCCGCCAACACTATCCCGTTGGCAGGCCACGAAAAGGCTTCCCACACCACCGGGCCGACACTCAACTGCAACGCCAGTCCGGCAAAGACAAGGCCTCCTCCAATGAGGAAGCCTTCTTTCATATTCCAGGGTTTAGTCCACATCAGAGTTCGATGAGCTTACCATTCTTCTTGGCTTCCTCAATCCATCTAGGCTCGATTTCCTCCAGGAACTTCTTTTTGTTGGCATTGAGCGCGTACATGTCGAGACCGATGGCGGCCTGAGCCTTGGCCTTGGTAGAATAGTCGGGCACGGGGATGGCATCGGTATGGCCATGCTTGGCAGCTACACGGGCAATGAGCAGACGGGCCTGCTGGGCATAATCGACGGAGTGAGAGAGCAGACGAATAACCTCTTGCGGCGCGTGGAACGTAGCACCATGCGAAGCGATGGCATAGTCCCAGCGCCACTGACTCTTGCGGAGCAGGGCCTGGATGGGAGCCATCTCGGCCTCGGTAGCACCCTTGTCGATGATGAACTTAGCCTCGAAGTGGGCACGGGCCAGTTCCTGCTCGGCACGGTTGCGCACCTCGTTACACTTCTCCTGACGGTCATAGACGTTCTGGCGCAGCACCTCGGCATCCTGACGATGACAGGTCTGGCAGGTGCGGTCTATCTTGGCCAGCGGCGACTGTATCTGGTGGTCACTGAACTTTACGCCGCCCTCCTGCTTATATGGCATGTGGCAGTCAGCACACGACACACCGCGCTGGGCATGGATGCCGTGCTGCGACATTTCCCAACCAGGATGCTGTGCCTTCAGAATCTTGGTGCCAGACAGCGGATGGATATAGTCGTAGAAACCTATCTCATCGTAGTATTCCTCGGCAGCCTCGCAGGTCAGTCCCTTGTCGTGTGGGAATACCAGATAGTTGGCCTTGCCTGGATTCTTCTCATCGTTCGGCTTGATGAAGTAGTACTCCACGTGGCACTGGGCACAAACCAGCGAGCGCATCTCCTGATGGGTAGCGTTCTTCACGTTCAGACCGCGACGGGCGAATGCTTCATAGAGGGCAGGACGGGCAGGACGCAAGTCCATCGTGCGGGCATCGTGACAGTCGCTACAGCCAATGGTGTTCACCTCTTCGGCACCCAGCTCGCTCCACTTCTTGGCGTAGAAGTTGGCGGGATCGAAGACAGACTTCGAAGCGCTGAGCTCACGCATCATGCGAGGCACATCAGGTCCCTTACATGTCCAACAGGTAGCGGGCTGCATATCGGCGGCGATGGAGTCTGCCGTAATCTGGATGCCAGGATTGCCCGTGCGCAGAATCTTGCGCATATCCTCCAGGGCGTGCTTATGTCCGCGAGGCGTGTTGTAGTGGCGCGAGAAGGCATAGCCAGCCCACAGCACCACCATCTCAGGACGCTGTTCGAGCACATCAACCTCCTGCGACGAGTTGTACTTCGACTTAAACGTGGTATCCTCCGTCATCGCCCACGTCTCATACTCACGCGGATAGTCGGCCTTGAACTTCTCGTTCTGTGCCACAATCGAGTCCTCGAACACGGTGCGTTTGTTGTTGAACACACTGGCCACCTCAGCCCTGCGCTCCATCAGCGACGAAACGAGCAGTCCCAAGATAAAGACCACTGCCATCGATCCTCCGAAAAGAATCCAACCTTGCCATTGTTTCAATTGCTTTGCCATAATATTTCGTTTTTATTTATTCATTATTCATTAGCGTAGCGCCTTCTGTAGCCAATCGGGTACTGGCGAAGGGGGCAGCGGTGTCACACCCTCGGCATTTGGTGTCGCCATTAGTGAGTTCATGCCTCCATGGGGCACGTTACGATGGCAGTCCCAGCACACCTTGCCGCCTGTAGCTTTTTGTTTCATATAGCCCAAACGGCCTGTCTTCACGAACTCAGTATTCAACTGCTCGTGGCAGCGGATGCAGTTGTCCATCACCACCTCGCCTGTCAGAGTCTCGGCCATCGGAGCCTGTCGCTCAGAGTGCA
>JAILHP010000077.1 GCA_024695705.1 Prevotella sp.
TTATAGTAGAGGTCGGCACTGACACCCTGCTGCAGAAGTTCCTCATACTGCTTGATGGCTTCCTGATAGTGCTGACGGGCATAGGCGCTGTCGGCTTCAGCCTTTGAACTTGGAGCATTGAGCTTTGAGCTTGGAGCTTGGAGCTTGGAGCTTTGAGCATTGAGCATTGCCGGCAACGTAAGCATGAGCATGAGCAGCAGCACGGCTGTGCCAGCCTTGTGCGAACGGGGTTTCTTCTTCATGACGTCTTCAATTTTCGTTATTGCCGTCATTGCGGCCTGATAGGTTTTGCCCATGTTACCCTTGGCATCGCCCGGGGCGTAACGTTCGAACTCGCACTCGTCAAGGGCTCCAATGAACTGATGGATGGTGGATTCGTCAACATTGCGGCTGGCGAGCTGCTGACTGATATTGTCACGTGTGAGCTGCTCTACCGGCATGTTCAGCTTGTCGCCGACATATCCCCACAAGGCACGCAGCACCTCGTCGTAGAACTCGCTGGCACGACCGGTCTTCATCAGCTTGTCAGCCTTCTTCAGACGCTTCACAGCTACCTTGTTGGCTTTCTTGCCACGCATCTTGCCGATGTTGGCATTGTCGATGGCACGCTGACGGAAGATGACAAACAGCGAGATGAACGTCAGGGCGAGCAAGCCTAGGGCAATCCAGTAGCCCACAGAGCCGTAGAAGTAATCCCCGAACTGACGCTGACGGGTGTCACCCGTCTTGATGTAGTGAATGTCGTTGTTCAGCTCTTCAATGTCCTGCTGGTTGCTGCCTACGACACTGGCATTGCCGCTGCCCTTGTTTACCTTCAGGTGAAGGGCCTCGGTCTTCAGTGTCTTATAGTTGTTATCGCGGGTGTCGTAGTAGGTGAACTCGATGGGCGGAATGTCATATTCACCCTGATGACGAGGCACAGCCAGGAACTCCCACGTCACGCTGCCTTCCAGACCGTTGCTGGTCAGCTTCGTGGCATCGTTCTGCTTGGCATCATACTTATCGAAGTCCTGCGGGAAGTTCACTACAGGCTCCTTGATGAGCTTCATGTTACCGGCTCCAGTCACCGAGAAACGCAGGGTCACCGGGTCGTTGGCCTTCACCTCGTTCTGGTCGAGAGTGGCCTTGATGTTATACTGCCCTACTCCACCCGAGAAACCTGCGGGACGATCCGGCAGCGGCAGCACCTCGATGGCGATGCCGGGAGCCTGGATCTTCTTCTTCACCTCCACATAGCCGGAACCGCCATTGAAGAAGGCTTCAAAGGGATCGACATTATGGTTACGCTGCACCACCACACCCTCAAAGGTAAGGGGAGGAACCTCCAGCTTACCCGTCATCTGCGGGAACATCACATATTGGCTCCATGTCACCGTACGATAGGGACGGCCGTTGATGTTCTCAATGGTAAACTTCTTCTGCTGGGGCAGCGGAATCTCCTGCGTGTAGAAGCTCTTAAGGTCAGGCATCTTACCCTCGAGCGAGGTCAGGTCCACCAGCGTATAGACCTTATAGGTCAGCAAAATGGGCTCCTGCTCGTGAACACGACTCTTGTTAGCACTGACCTTGATAAAGAGGTCGCTGCCCGAGATGGGCGTACCGGCAGCACGCATGTCAGGTTGACGCTGCTGTCCACCCGGTCTTTGCGCCTGACTATTGGCCTGTCCCGACACCTTGATATGCAGTGTGTTGGAAGTGATCTGCTTGCCGTTGACCGTAGCCCTTGCAGGGGGAATGGTATAGGAACCGTTCGCCAAGGCACACAGGATATAGGTATAGGTGACAGACGTCGAACTGCTGGTATGGCCGTTGACCATCTGGAAGCTTGACTGATGCGACGTGCTGGGTCCCATCAGCACTTCCAGGTCTTCGGGTATGTTGCCGGCACGGAAGCCTTCCACGTCGTCGGTATTGATGGTATAGGTCAGACGGAACTGCTCACCCACCGCCACCTGCGACGGAGCATTGGCAGTCAACGTTTGCGCCACTACGTGGCAAAATGATAAATGATAAATGATAAATGATAAAACTATCACCATCATCCATTTAGCATTAACCATTAACCTTATATTTTTCATCGTTGTCTTCTTTCTTATTTCTCATTTATCATTTCTCATTTAGGCCGAAGGCCGAAGCCCGCCTTACCAGTTCTTCTTCAAACGACGGCGGCCTTGTTGCTGTTGCTGTTCCTGCATGCGTTTCTGCGTCTGACGTTCCTGCTGAAGGGCGGCATTGAGCAGCTGCTCGGCATTGTCCTTGCTCATCTGCGGCTTCTGCTGTTCCTGCTCCTCCTTCTTCTGTTCATCCTTCTTCTGCTGGTCCTGTTGTTGCTGCTGTTGCTGCTCATCCTGTTTCTTGTCGTCGTTGCCTCCGCCACCACCTTGCGGCTGGTTCTTCAACTGACGCTTGCAAAGCTCTAGGTTGTAACGGGTCTGGTCGTCGTGCGGATTCAGTCGCAGGGCTTCCTTATAGGCAGTGATGGCATCCTGGAACATTTGTTTGGTCTGACAGATGACACCGATGTTATGGAATGCCTGATACTTACGCTGGGGATTCTTCTCCAGCTTGGCGGCCTTCTGGAACTCCTCAACGGCGGCAGAGTCCTTCTTCTGTGCCATGAGGGCATTACCCAGGTTATAGATGGCCTGCGGGTTGTCCTTGTTAGCCTCCACCGCCTTACGGTAACGCGTTTCTGCATCCGCATACTGACCGGCACGGAAGAGCTTGTTTCCCTCGCGAATCAGCTGGCGGTCGGTTTGGGCTACTGCATGGCTAAATGATAAATGATAAATGATAAATGATAAACCTATCACCATTAACCATTTAGCATGAACCATTGAGCTTATTTTATTGAACGCACTATTCTTTCTCATTTCTCATTTATCATTTAGGCCGAAGGCCGCTTATTTCTCATTTAGCAGCGGAGCTGCGCTTAAACAGGTGTACGTTCTTGAGCAGCGGACTCTTACGTTCCAGAAGGATGACCTCCAGCACTAGAAGCAGCAGGGCTGCCAGTGCAAACCAAACGAAGTACTCGTCGTAGCTGTTATACACCTCGGCGGTAATCTCCTTCTTGGAGAGCTTATCGAGCTCGTCGTTCAGCTGCTGCTGGGCAGCATAGCCGTTCTGCACGTGGATATAGGTACCACCGCCGGCCTGTGCAATCTGCTTACACATATCCTCATTAAGTGCCGACATGACGGTGTTGCCCGTCTCGTCAAACATATACTTGCCCGTAGAGGGGTCAGGAATGGGAGCGCCACCCGTAGAGCCGACACCTAACACATAGACGCGCATGCCGCGCTTCTTGGCTTCCTCGGCAGCCTCGACGGCACCTCCCTCATGATCCTCACCGTCGGTAATCACAATGATGGCCTTGCCCACCTGGTCGTCCTGACTAAAGCTGTGGACAGCCATGTCGATGGCAGCGGCAATATCGGTACCCTGCGTGGCAATCATCGACGGATCGATGCTGCTGAGGAACATCTTGGCCGACACATAGTCGCTGGTCATGGGCAGCTGTACAAAGGCATCACCGGCAAAGACAATGAGTCCGATCTTGTCGTTCGAGAACTTATCGACGAGGTTCTCCACCATCATCTTCGAACGGTCCAGACGACTGGGCGTCACATCCTGTGCCCGCATGGAGTTGGAGATATCCATCGCAATGATGGTCTCTATGCCCTTGCGCTTCTCGGTCTTCGTGCCCGAACCCCAGTGAGGACGGGCGAAAGCCACAATCAGCAAAGCCAGCGAAGCCAGCAGAAGGCCGTACTTCACCATAGCACGCCAACGAGAGACATCGGGCATGAGCTGGCGTACCAGTTCGGGGTCACCGAACATACGCAGCTTCCTCTTCTGACGCCAGTGCATCAGGAACCAGATGGCTGCCAGCACGGGAATCAGTAGCAGGAGCCAGAGGTAGGCGGGATCTTCAAAATATCTGTTCATGACGGTATCCTCCTGAATATTGTGACGCGGAGCAGCAACTCCAGCAGTAGCACCAGAATGGCGGCAAGGGCAAAGGGCTGGAAGGCTTCATAGCGCTTGCTGAACTGCTTGACGTTGAGCTTCGTCTTTTCCAACTGGTCAATCTCCTTGTAAATCTGCTGTAGCTCACGGGTATTGGTGGCACGGAAGAACTTGCCGTCGGTGGCATTAGAGATATCGGTCAGCGTCTTCGTATCAATCTCTACGGGAAGGTTCACATACTGCACCCCACCGCCAACAGGCATCGGATAACGTGCCGTGCCATTGGTGCCTGCACCGATGGTATAGACGCGGATGCCCAGACTCTTGGCAATCTCGGCTGCCGTCATAGGCGAGATGTCACCCATGTTGTTAGAGCCGTCGGTCAGCAGAATGACTACCTTACTCTTGGCCTTGGAGTCCTTCAGACGCGCTACGGCATTGGCAAGTCCCATACCAATGGCTGTACCGTCCTGAATGAGCCCCCGGGCAGCTATGTCGGCCTTTACGTTGTGCAACAGATTGAGCAGCGACGCATGGTCGATAGTCATGGGACACTGGGTAAACGACTCTCCGGCAAAGATGCAGAGTCCGATGTTGTCGTTTGGACGATCGGCAATAAACTCGGCGGCCACCTTCTTGGCAGCCTCTATACGGTTGGGGGTTAAGTCCTCAGCCAGCATAGACGTAGAGACGTCCATGGCCAGCATAATGTCGATGCCCTCCACGGTCTTGTCTTTCCAGGAATTACTGGTCTGCGGACGTGCCAGTACAAAGACAATAAGCACAAAGGCAGCCATGCGCAACAGCATCTGCAGGGGCATCAGCGTCACCTTCCAGCTGCGCGGAGCATAGCGGTAGGCGTTGGTGTCGCTCATCCGCATGGTCGGCTCACTCTTTTTCCTGAACATCAGATACCAAATGATATAAGGTATCAGCAGCAGGAGCAGAAAGAAAAATCCTTTATTTACAAATTCCATTTTCTAAAGCCTAAATTAGGGGGCAATCAACTGCCAAGTACCATAAACCACATACGCCAACAGCAGCAGGCAGATGACGGCAATGACAGCAATGACTATCTTCAGTACCCTGCGGGTCTTCACCGAACGCTGGTCTTCCTCAGACAGCTGCGGACGCAGCACCTCTTCGGTCGGCAGGTTCTCGGCCTTGGTACTGTTGATGAACTCCACAGCATTCACCAGGTTCATGTCGTTCTCATTCAGCATGGTAGAATACTTCGCAAACTTCACGAGGTCAGCCGTCTGGAACAGACCGCGAAGTTCGTCAAGCGACTTCTGGTCACCCTGTTTCATCAGGCGGTCGATAATCTCGGAACTGGTCATCTCCATAGCCGAGAATTCGTAGCGTTCCTCAATGTAGCGGCGGATGGTGTCGGTCAGCTTCGTGTAGTATTCCTTCTGGTTCTCTGACGTCGGCATCTTGTCGGCCTTGATTTGCTCAATCTCCTTCATGGCCTTCTGGTGCGGCAACAGCTTCTTCACCACCCGTACATAAGTGATGATGGGCTTGTTGTCACGCAGACGCAAGTAGAGATAATAGCCGAGTGCTAGCAGCACCAACAGCAGAACGGAAAGCCAGAACAGGGGTGCCCATTCGCTCCACAGGAAGGGATTATCCTGTACGTCCTTCGGACCGTAGAACTTCTCGTAGTGCGTAGTATCTACTTCTATGCCAATGACTTTCAGCGCCAGACTCTTGCTTTTTACGGTATCGCCATTTACCAGCACAGGGAACGGCGGCAGGTAATACAGGTTCTCGTCAAACGAGGTCAGCGTGAGCACCTGAACACGGTCACTCTCATTGCGTGTCTCAATGACTTCCACGCCAGGCGTTATCTGCTGTGTCCGCTCATATTTCGGGAACACGATGTTAGCGCCGTCAGGAGCAGTGACGGTCAGCGTCACGTGTGCCTGCTCGCCCATCAGTATCTCAATGGAGTCGATACGGGCCTCCACTGATTGCGCCACTGCGTGGCAAAATGATAAATGATAAATGATAAATGATAAACTTATCACCATTAACCATTTAGCATGAACCATTGAGCTTATTATATTTATCGCACTATTCTTTATCATTTCTTATTTATCATTTCTCTTTTAGGGCAAAGCCCGCCATCAGCTTCGTTGTTTAAAGAGCAGCAGCAACGCCTTGACGAAGTCCTCGTTGGTAGCGATGCTGACATGATCGACGTTACTCTTGTTGAACGTTTCCTGTAGCTGGGCCTGACGCTTCATGAAATACTGCGTATGGGCCTGACGCAACCTGCGACTACCCGTATCGATGTACTGCTCATGACCTGTCTCGGCATCCACCACACGCATCAGTCCCACGTCGGGCAACGTCTTGGCACGCTGGTCATACACCTGGATGGCCACCACGTCATGCTTGCGGTTGCAGATGGTCAGTGGTTGCAGGAAGTCTTGGCGGTCGAAGAAGTCACTCAGCACGAAGGCCGTACAGCGACGCTTGGCCACGCTGGTCATGAACTCCAACGCTCCACGTACGTCGGTACGACGGCTCTCCGGATGGAAGTCGAGCATCTCACGGATGATGTACAGGATGTGCTTACGGCCTTTCTTCGGCGGGATGTATTTCTCAATGCGGTCAGAGAAGAACACAACGCCAATCTTGTCGTTGTTCTGGATAGCCGAGAATGCCAGCGTAGCGGCAATCTCGGTCACCATGTCGCGCTTCATCTGACGCTGGGTACCGAAGTCAAGACTGCCACTGACGTCGATGAGCAGCATGACGGTCAGCTCACGTTCCTCCTCAAACACCTTCACGTAGGGACGGTGGAAGCGGGCTGTCACGTTCCAGTCAATGTCGCGCACGTCATCACCGAACTGATACTCGCGCACCTCCGAGAAAGCCATACCACGTCCCTTGAACGCCGAATGGTACTGTCCCGCAAAGATGTTCTGGCTCAGTCCACGCGTCTTGATCTCAATCTTGCGAACTTTCTTGATGATTTCGCCTGTCTCCATTACGCAACTCTTAACTCGTAACTCCTAACTCATCAAGGCACTTCCACCTTGTTGATAATCTTAGAAACAATCTCCTCGCTGGTCACGTTCGATGCCTCAGCCTCGTAGGTCAGGCCGATACGGTGACGAAGCACGTCATGAGCCACAGCACGCACATCCTCAGGCACCACATAGCCGCGACGTTTGATGAAAGCGTAGGCGCGGGCTGCCTTGGCCAGATTGATAGAGGCACGGGGACTACCGCCGAAGGAAATCATGTCCTTCATCTCCTTCAGGCCATAACGGTCAGGATAGCGGGTGGCGAAGACAATGTCGGCAATGTACTGCTCAATCTTCTCGTCAATATACACCTCACGAACGACGGCACGGGCACGCAGGATTTCATCAGCCGTGGTCACAGGCGTCACCGTAGGCAGGCCACCGCCGATGTTCTCACGGATAATTTTCTTCTCCTCTTCGAGCGTTGGATAGTCAATGACCACCTTCATCATGAAACGGTCGGTCTGAGCCTCAGGAAGCGGATAGGTTCCCTCCTGCTCGATGGGGTTTTGCGTAGCCATTACGAGGAACGGGCTGGGCAGCTCAAAGGTGTCGCTGCCAATGGTGACCTGTTTCTCCTGCATGGCTTCGAGCAGTGCGCTCTGCACCTTGGCGGGAGCACGGTTGATTTCGTCAGCCAGCACGAAATTAGCGAATACGGGACCCTTCTTCACCTGGAACTTCTCGTCCTTCTGTGAATAGATCATCGTACCGATAACATCGGCCGGCAACAGGTCAGGAGTAAACTGTATGCGTGAATACTTGGCGTCAATCAGCTGTGCCAGTGTCTTGATGGCCAGAGTCTTAGCCAACCCCGGCACACCTTCCAGCAAGATATGTCCGTCGCTCAGCAACGAGATGAGCAGCGTGTCCACCAAATGCTTTTGTCCTACAATGACGCGGTCCATGCCCGACGTCAGGTTCGTCACGAATGAGCTCTGCTGCTCAATTCGAATATTCAGTTCTCTAATGTCAATAGCTTCTGCCATAGTTCTTTGTTGTTTTTTTGTTTTGCGGTGCAAAAGTACGCAATTCCCCCGTTATAACCACAATTTCCGCGTCTAATAAATATTAAATCATCTAAAAGACTATAAAGTAAACGTCCCGCACTGGGCGGGACGTTACGATTGTTGATATTACTTCTTGCGTTTCTTCTTCCATTCCAGTTTCGGTATTTTCACCGTCTGGCCTTCCTTCAACTCGGTGTTTGACTTGATGCTGTTGAACACCTCGATGTAACACTCCATGCCTTGTCCAAGGGTACGTTTCGCAATACGGGCCGTCGTATCTCCCGGACGCACCTTCACGGTAAAGTCCTCACCGACAATACGGTAGGCACCGTGTTTCACTCGCGGATCCATCTCGGCATATTTATCCGTCTCTGCAGGCTTGACCTCAGGCTTGGGTTCTTCCTTGACTTCAGGCTCCGGCTCTACTTCTTCCTCCATTGGTTCTTCTGACTGTACTGTGGAAATGGTATCGGTTTCCACTTTCTGAACAGCCGTGGAGTCTGTCGCAGCCACCAACACACTGTCAATTCCGGCTACCTCAGCCTCCTCTTTGACAATCTGTCCGTCCTTGAGTCCGAAGTAATAGCCGGCTACTGCAGCGGCCGCCATCAACAGCAACACGACAACAGTGTTAAGTGCCCAACGCTTCCATTTGCGTCTCTGACGGATTTGATGGGCATTGAAACCTTCTATCTCCTCACTATTCTCATCTACTGGTACTTTCTTCTGAGGGGCTGGCTCGGGTTCCGGTTCAACAACAGGTTCGGGTTCGGGCTCAGGTTCCACTTCAGGCTTAGGCTCTAGCTCGGGCACAATAATGGGTTCTGGATCGGGTTCTTGTTCCGGTTCTGGTTCTGGCTCCGGTTCAACAACAGGTTCAGGCTCGGGTTCCGGCTCCGGCTCAATGATAGGCTCAGGTTCCTGTTCGGGAAGCTGCGTCATGACAGCAGTCATCATGGGAACAGGCTCCGGTTCCACCTCAGGCTCTTCAAGCATCTCCGGTTCTGCTTCCGGCTCAGGCTCTTTGTCAAACTCCACTCCTTCGTTCAGCACGACCGTCTCAAACTGTGAGAACGGCTTGTTCACCAGTTCCTTCATCATGGCATCAGGCGTGAACGTGATCTTGTCATGTCCCTGAATCACCACGCGGGCACCGGTGGAGACGCTGACACTTTCACGTGCGCTGACGCCCACAATCTTAAAGGTTCCCAATCCGCGTACCTTTACCAGTCCGTCACGCTCCAGACCTTCACGAATGACGGTAAACATCATAGCAGCAAACTGTTCTGCAGCCTTCGGATCCAGTCCGTTCTTCTCAACAAGGATACGGGCCACCTCCTGTATAGTCTGCTTCTCCATTACTCCTCCCCTCCTTTCTTCAGTTTACCCTTCCAGGTTACGCTGGGCTTGAAGCCCAACACCAGTTTGGGAGGTACGAGCATACGCTGGCCCGTCGATGGATTCACCATGATACGCTCCAGCTTCTTTTTCACTTCGAACGAACCGAAATTGGGTACTTGTACGGCAGCTCCCTCCAGAAAACTGTCGCTCATGGCATTCACCATGTTCGTCACCAGTCGTTGGGTATCGCTGGTGCTGTAACCCATTCGGGCAGAAAGTTCATTGATAAATTCTTTGTTGTTCATATTAGGGTCGTAGCGTATAAATCAAATTCTTCAGCATCCAAGATCTTTACCTCATAGAAACGGCCTATGGTCAGTTTCTCCTCAGCAGGAATCAGCACCTCAGGATCGACCTCGGGTGAACTCCATTCCGAGCGACCGATAAAATAGTCACCTTCCTGACGGTCAATGATGACGCGCAGCACACGTCCAATCTGTTCAGCTTCTATCTCTGCGGCTATGCGCTGCTGCACACGCATCAGACGGTCCAGTCGCTGCTGTTTCACCTCTTCCGGCACATCGTCATGATAGAGTTTGGCCGAGGGCGTGCCGTCTTCTTCCGAATAGGCAAAGGCTCCCATGCGTTCAAAGCGTGCCCACTTCACAAACGCCACCAATTCCTCAAAATCTTCGTCCGTCTCGCCCGGAAATCCCACCATGAGCGTTGTCCTCAGACAAATGCCTGGCACCTCTTTTCTAAAGGCCTCAATCAGTTCGATGGTTTCCTTATGGGTGATATGACGTTGCATGCGCTGCAGCACGGGGTCGCTGATATGCTGTAAGGCAATGTCCAGGTACTTGCATACATTCTTCTTCTCACGCATGACACGCAGAAGATCCATGGGGAAATGCGTCGGATAGGCATAGTGCAGGCGAATCCATTCCACGCCTTCTACCTCGGCCATTCGTTCTAGCAGCTCAGCAATATGTTGTTTTCCGTCAATATCAATACCGTAGTAGGTCAGTTCCTGGGCGATGACCTGAAACTCCTTGACACCCTGACTCACCAGCCACTTGACCTCGTCAAGAATCTCTTCCATTGGACGACTCTTATGGCGACCAGTGATAATAGGTATAGCGCAATAGGCACAATGCCGGTCACAACCCTCTGATATCTTCAGGTAGGCGTAGTGACGTGGGGTGGTAAGATGACGAACAGCCCCCACTACTGCCACCGAGGGGGCTTCATTACCTTGCAAGACATTTGTGTCCCCCTCAGGGGACGACAGGGGGGCAAGATCTTCGAGTAGCTGGCTGTAATTGAACTTGCCATACCATCCATCTACCTCTGGAATCTCTGCTTCAAGGTCTGCAAGATAACGTTCAGACAAGCAACCCATTACGTAGATGCGCTTGATACATCCTTCAGCTTTCGCCTGTACAAATTCCAGAATGGTGTTGATGCTTTCCTCCTTGGCATCAGCAATGAATCCGCAGGTATTGATGACTACGATTTCTCCCTGAGGGTCATCGCTGTCGTGCGTGCAACGGAAGCCATGTGCCTCACACATGGCCATCAGGCGTTCACTGTCCACCAGGTTCTTTGAACAACCTAACGTAATGAAATCAATGACTCCTGAGTTCATTTTCTTTTCCTTCATCATTACAAATCAGGCCAAATCATGTTCAGACCCCCATCCCCCCTAACTTAGGGGGCCTTGAAACAGCGAATCCACGAACTGCTTACGGTCAAAGAGCTGCAGGTCAGCCATGCCCTCACCCAGTCCGATATACTTCACAGGCACCTTCAGCTGGTCAGAAATACCGATGACCACCCCGCCCTTGGCGGTACCGTCAAGTTTGGTAATGGCCAGTGACGTAATCTGGGTAACGGCAGAGAACTGCTTAGCCTGTTCAAAAGCGTTCTGTCCCGTGGAACCGTCCAGCACGAGCATCACCTCGTCAGGAGCCTCGGGCAGTACCTTCTTCATCACTTCCTTGATTTTCTTCAGCTCGTTCATTAGGCCTACCTTATTATGCAAACGTCCGGCCGTGTCAATCAGCACCACATCAGCACCATTGGCCTTGGCACTCTGCAGCGTATCAAATGCCACCGAAGCGGGGTCACTGCCCATCTGCTGCTTCACTACCGGCACTCCTACACGCTCGCCCCAGATACACAACTGCTCCACTGCAGCGGCACGGAAGGTGTCGGCAGCACCCAGATAGACCTTCTTGCCTGCCTGTTTGAACTGCCAAGCCAGCTTACCGATGGTCGTTGTCTTGCCTACGCCATTCACACCCACTACGAGGATCACGTAAGGCTTATGGTCGGCGGGCAGGTCCCAGTCGTCTAAGTCGTCGGTGTTGTTTTCTGCCAGCAAATCAGCAATCTCTTCCCGCAGAATGCGGTTCAGCTCACTGGTGGAGACATACTTGTCGCGGGCCACTCTTTCCTCAATCCTTTGGATGATCTTCAGCGTTGTTTCCACGCCCACATCACTTGTAATCAGCACCTCTTCCAGGTCGTCTAGCACGTCGTCATCCACCTTCGACTTTCCGGCAACAACACGTGCCAGTTTATCAAATACACTCGTCTTAGTCTTCTCCAGGCCTTTATCAAGTGTTTCTTTCTTGTTCTTGTTGAAAAATCCGAATAATCCCATATTCCAGTAATTTACGTGTGAAAGGAAAAAACAGGAGGCTTGTTGAAAACAGCCTCCCCAAAAAACTTTGTGATTCCGTTGGGACTCGAACCCAAGACCCACAGCTTAGAAGGCTGTTGCTCTATCCAGCTGAGCTACGGAACCAAAAGCGGGTGCAAAGGTACAAAAAAGATGAAAGATGAAAGATGAAAGATGAAAGAATTTGCTTCAGCACTTCATGTATTTAACATTTTTTTAGCCTTAATGTCTTCTTTCATGTATGATAACGTAGATGATGACAGGGGCTCCGATGACTGGGGTTACCGCATTCAGCGGAATGACTCCAGACTCTCCCGGCAGCACGCAGATGACGTTACAGAGCAGGGCAACCACAGCACCAGTCAGCATGGTAGCCGGCATGAGCCACCGATGGTTGTCGGTAGTGAGCAGCAACCGGGCAATGTGTGGCACCGCCAGTCCAATGAACGCCACTGGTCCGCAGAAGGCAGTGGTGATTGCGGTCAGCAGTCCGGTAACCCATAGCAGCGTGTTTCTCACACGCTGTATATTGACACCGAGGTTCTGGGCATAGCGATTGCCTAACATCAGGGCATTCAGGGGTTTGATGAGCATGGCCGACGCGATGAGTCCCAAGAGGGTGATGGCAGCAAACAGCGGCATGTACTTCAGCGACACGCCCGAAAATGACCCCATTCCCCATACCATGTACGACTTGACGCCTTCGTCGGTCGCAAAGAAGTTGAGCAGTGAGACGGCCGACGAACTGATGTAGCCTATCATGATGCCGATGATGAGCAGCATGACGTTGCTCTTGACCAAGGTAGAAAAGAAGAAGATAAGCGCCATGACCGCCATGGCTCCGATGAATGCTGCAATGAGGACGGCAAAGAAGCCGCTGAAGCTGACGCTGCCCACTGAGAGGCTGCCGCCTAACAGCAGCATGATGAGTGCCACACCCAGTCCTGCTCCGCTGTTGATACCGAAGATGCTGGGGCCTGCCAAGGGATTGCGGAAGGCCGTCTGCAGCAGCAGTCCGCTGACTGCCAGTGCTGCTCCGCAGAGTACAGCCGTCAGAGCCTGTGGCAGTCGTGCCTCCAGTACGATGTACTGCCACGACGGTTTCACTCCCTCACTGTCTCCAGTCAGGATACGTACCACGTCAGCCAGCGGAATATCGATGCTGCCTTTTGCCAAGTTCACCGCAAAGAGCACCACACATAACGCTACCAACAGTCCACATACGATTCCCTTCTTCATTATCTCATTTCCTCAATTTCTCAAAATATTTCAGGGGATACTGGGTCTTGTCAGGATGCACCATCTGGATGAAGTCACTCAGCAAATAGTCTGGACGGAACGGTGCCTCCTCATAGAAAAGCGTCTGTTCCACGTTGCAGCCGTAGAGTTCTCCCTCGCGGAACGACTTGAACTGCGTATAGCCGTGATGTTCGCTGAGCAGTTTCTCACGCGTCAGCGAATGGTTGGCGCTATAGCGGAAGAGCCAGACGTCACAGTCGGCTGCATTCTCCAGTACAGCCTCAAACGACAATGACAAGCTGCCGCTATGGTCGTCGTCAGCCCATGGCGAACGTCCCCCCGCATCACGGACCATCTGTCCGATGGTACTCTTTCCCCCTGGCACATACCACACGTTACCCACCATCTTATCGACGAGCACCCGACGTCCCTCACCAAGTTCCTGCGCCTGTCGGCACAGGGCATGGTAGTTGCTATCTACCACGACAAAGAGGCTGTCTGCCTTCTCACGCTTTCCGAACAGCCGTCCGTAAAACTTCATCCATTCTGCCCTACCCAACGGCGAATCCTCCATGTATTCGGCACACTCCACAATAGGGATGCCCAAGTCCTCCGTCTTGCCATAACCGCCGGAATTCTCAAAGGGCGACAGCAGAATAGCGTCAGGCTTTACATCCATGATTTTCTCAACCACAGGATTCAGTCCGTTGCCGCAGTCGGCAATGCGTCCTGCACTCACCTGCTCGTGAATCCAGGGTATCTTGATATACTGCAGGTCAGCCACGGCAGCTATCTTGTCCTGGCAGTCCAAGTTCATCAGCAGAGAACAGTGAACGGTTGTAAACACCGCTGCCTGGGTAAGGGGCGTATGGATGACGGAACCTTGTTCCTTCTCGGGAATCTGTGCAGACGCGTTCTCCACCAGCACGTAGCGGTGGAGCGTCTTGCCGGTCTTCCATGGGTTCTGAATCTCCACCACGCTGTATCCGTCGTAGTCCACGATGCTGAGCAGCGACGCATATTTCAACTGCAGCGTGTCGCCACCCTGCACACTTGAAGTTGTTTGCTGTCCGTTACACGACGCCAACAGCAATAACCCACATATATAAATGATTACTTTCTTCACACTCAACACTCAACACTCAACTCTCAACGCTTAACTCTCAACACTCAACGCTCAACTCTCCATAATCGTCTTGACGATTCTCTCTGCTGTCCTACCGTCCCAACGTTCCGGCAGCGAACAGCGTTTCCACTCTCCGCGCTTCAGCGTGTCAAGTGCCTCACGCAGACGTTCGGCATCCTCGCCAACCAACACGTTCGAGCCCACCTTCACTGTCTCAATATGCTCTGTGTAGCTGTTGAGCGTGATGCAGGGCACGGAGTTAAACGTTGCCTCTTCAGCCACATTGCCGGAATCCGTCACAATGCCCTTGGCATGCGCTGTGAGCCATCCGAACTCCAGATAGCTCAGCGGAGGAATAATGTGGAAGTTAGAAGGCTCATTTCCCTTCTCAATAAACGGCGATACCGCCTTGACAGCTTCCGTCCTTAACGGTGCCACAATGGGCATTCCCGAAGCAGACAGCACGCCCACCATCTGTTCCAGCAGTTCCTTGTTGGCGAAGAGTGCCTTACGGTTCAAGGTAAACACCACATACTCACCGGCATTCAGTCCCAGTTTATCCAAGACAGCCGGACGTTGCAGCCTTCCGTGAGCCAGTCGGAGCGTGTCCATGAGGATATTGCCCACCATGTAAATCTTGTGCAGCTCAGCCCCCTCACGCGTCGCATTGGTGTTCGACGACATGCCTGCCGTAAACAGCAGGTCCGAGAGGCCGTCAATGACCAGTCGGTTGATCTCCTTCGGCATGGTGATGTCAAACGACCGTGTGCCTGCCACGAGGTGAGCCAGACGGATACCACGTTTCTTGGTTACGATGGCCACCGCCATAGTCGAGGCAAGGTCATCTACCACAATCACCACGTCCGTAGGATGGGCATTGAGGTACTGTTCGAACTCACTCATCACTCGACCCGTCAGCTCGTTCATGTTCTCACAGTCCACGCCCAGGAAGAAGTCCGGGCGTTGTATCTGCAAGTCATCGAACAACGTCGGCTCCAGCGATGAGTCTTTCTCCGTACCGGCATACACCAGTTTGTAATCTACATCACTCCCCTGTTCCTTTGCACGTCCGAGGGCTTTCAGAATCGGTGCAACCTTCACGAAATTCGGTCTTGCACCAGTCACAATACAAATATTCCGTTCCACGTTAGTTCTTTTATTTCTCTTTTGCCTGCAAAGGTAGTGCAAATTGATGGAAACACCAAAGGAAAAACAAAGTTTTCTTCGTTTATTTGGAAAGAGATTGTCGGAACATGCCAAGTTCTTAAGGCAAATATGCCCATAGTTAAGGAGAAAGGTGCCGGGAAACAGGGAGAAAAGATGCCGGGAAACAGGGAGAGAGGTGCCGGGAAAGTGGGACTTTCTGCCAGGGAAAGGGGTACGGATGGTAGGGGGAGCGAGATTTCAGCGGCCGCTGCAAACAATTTCAGCGCCCGCTGCAAAGTATTTGAGCGGGCGCTGAAAAGTATTTAAACGTACGGTAAAAACCTGGTTTAGTTTTTTCTTGTTTATCAAACCTTTGGGAAGTCCATTTTGTTCTTTCTCCCTTAACTGTTGCAAAGGTACAAAAAAGAGAACAGAAATGCAAGAAAAAAACTATTTTTTTTTGCTTATTGCGCACTTTTTCGTACCTTTGTCCCCCATATGGAAAAGAACAGTATTTTAGAGAAGCTCGAGGGGCTGGAAGCCCGCTTCGAGGAGGTGTCAACCCTGATTACCGACCCTGAGGTGATTGGGGACCAGCAGCGGTTCGTGAAACTCACCAAGGAATACAAGGACTTGGGTGACATTATGGATGCCAGGAAGCGTTACATTGCCTGTTTAAACAGCATACGCGAAGCAAAGGACATACTAGCCAACGAGGATGATCCCGAGATGAAGGAGATGGCACGCGAGGAACTGTCTGTCAATGAGGAGCTGCAACCTCAGCTGGAAGAGGAAATCAAGATTGCCCTGATTCCCAAGGACCCGGAGGACGCCAAGAACGTTCAGATGGAGATACGTGCAGGAACAGGCGGCGACGAGGCTTGTCTCTTTGCTGGCGACCTCTTCAAGATGTACAAGAGCTTCTGCGACTCCAAGGGATGGACGCTCTCCATCACCAGTGTGAGCGAGGGTGCTGTGGGCGGCTATAAGGAGATTGACTTTGCCGTGAGCGGTGCCGATGTGTATGGCACACTGAAATATGAGTCTGGGGTACACCGCGTACAGCGTGTGCCTGCCACCGAGACACAGGGACGCATGCATACGTCGGCTGCGACAGTAGCAGTGCTGCCGGAGGCTGACAAGTTTGAGGTACACGTGAACGAGGGTGAGATCAAATGGGACACCTTCCGTTCATCAGGTGCCGGCGGTCAGAACGTGAACAAGGTGGAGTCAGGTGTTCGTCTGCGTTATATGTGGAAGAACCCCAACACGGGTGAGACGGAGGAGATTCTCATTGAGTGTACAGAGACGCGTGACCAGCCCAAGAACAAGGAACGTGCGCTGTCACGCCTATATACCTTTATATATGATAAGGAGCACCAGAAGTATCTGGACGACATTGCCTCGAGGAGAAAGAGCCTGGTATCGACAGGTGACCGCAGTGCCAAGATACGCACCTATAACTTCCCCCAGGGACGTGTGACAGACCATCGCATCGGTTTCACGACACATGACCTGCAGGGTTTCCTCGGCGGGAATATCCAACCGATGATTGATGCGCTGACCGTAGCGGAGAATGCAGAGAGAATGAAGGAAAGCGAATTTTAATTATGAGTTAAAGTATGAATAGAAAAGAACTGATACAACAGATATATGAGAAGAGGAGTTTCCTGTGTGTGGGACTTGACTCTGACCCGAAGCTGATGCCGAAGTGTCCGATCTTCGACATGCATGACCCGATATTTGAGTTCAACCGGATGATCATTGATGCGACGGCACCTTACTGTGTGGCCTACAAGCCGAACCTGGCGTTCTACGAGGCATACGGTGTGAAAGGCATGGTATCGTTCGAGAAAACCATTCACTATCTCAAGGAGAATTATCCGCAACACTTCATCATTGCCGATGCCAAACGTGGCGATATCGGCAACACATCGGCCATGTATGCCCGTACATTCTTTCAGGAGTACAACATTGATAGTGTGACCGTAGCACCGTACATGGGAAAAGACAGCGTGTCACCTTTCTTAGAATACGAAGGGAAGTGGGTGATTCTGTTGGCACTGACCAGTAACAAGGGAAGTCAGGATTTTCAGTTAGTC
>JAILHP010000149.1 GCA_024695705.1 Prevotella sp.
GACGCCTGCCGAGACGTCGGCTCCATCACCGGTAATGGTACGGTTGTCGCTGACAAGCAGTTTACCGACGCCTCCGCCCACGTTTTCCGTATATTCGGCACGGTGCTTGTAGTTCACGTCGTGGTAGCCGATGGTGAGACCAAGGTAGATGCGGTTATCGATGTTGCCGCTGATGTTGAAGTCGTACTCTCCGACGTAGCCGGTATGCTCACGCTGCAGGGAGTAGTCGCTGGCTTCGTAGTAGTACCAGTTGCCGTCCCTGTCACAGTTCAGGTTGTCGGCATAGAGGTAATCCAGCTGGTTGCAGGTGATGTAGGGCGTGTCCCAGTAGGCATTACCGTACTCATCAAATTCAAAGAGCAGATCGTTCTTTGCCTTGACATAGGTGAGCTTGTTTTGTGAAGCTCCTGACAGGCTGTTGGAAGCGGAGAGGATATAGTCGAAGTTACGGCTCTTGTGGTAGTTGAAGCCGATGTTGACAAACGACTGCTTGCGTCCGCTGGTATTGGTGGAGATGACAACGCCTGCCTGGTCGAACGACATGTGGGTCTTGTCGGCTCCCGACATGGAAGGTGCATCACCCTGAATAACAGCACCAAAAGAGACGGTGGCGTTGGAACGTCGGAAGAGTCCGATACCGGCAGGGTTGCTCTTCATGGTAGAGAGCTCGGCACCCAAGGCTTCCATAGCTCCTCCCATGCCTACGTAGCGTGCCGAACCGTTAAGGTCTTCGGCTGCCACCTTGACATTTTCATATGTTTCCTGTGCTGCAGCAGGCATCACCGATGCCAATAGTAAGGCTGCAAATAATATCTTTTTCATCACTATAATTTACTATTTGACAATTAGACAATTTACAACTTAATGTCTTCTACCTCCGAAGGAGCCTCCACCGTGACCGCCACCGCCATGGCTACCTCCGCCAAAGGAACCACCGCTGTGGCTGCCTCCACCAAATGAACCGCCTCCAGTACGTGAGCCGCCGAAATTGCCTCTACTATTGGTCGAGGTGTTGTTGTGCGGAGGTGTATAGGTATTGTTACGCGTATCGTTACGACGGGGGGCGGAATTAGTATTGCCGCTTCGACGAGGGTTGCCGAACGTACCTGATCCTATGCGTGAGCCTCCGAACGTACCGTGTGAATGGGACACTGTGCCGTTGTTGCGAACGCCATGCGAACCGGTATTACGTGCTACATGGCCGTGATTGCGGGTACCGACGGAACGCGGGGTCCAGGAACTTCCGTAGTGATGGGGCAAGTATGCGGTACTCCATCCTCCGTACCAACCGCCATAGTAGTAGTCATAGCGCCAGGGCGAGTAGTAACCATAGTAGCCATAGCCGTAACCGTAGCGATAGTACCAAGGATCATACCAGGGGTCATACCAGGAAACGGTCCAGGGATCAACCCATCCGTAGTACGAATAGCGTATGGGTGAGTAGTACCAACTATTGAGATACCAAGGCGAGTACCAGTAGGAACGTCCGTCCAGGTAACCTGCCAGATACTCCGACGACGGCTCAAAACCGTCGAAACGGCTCATGCGGCGGGTGTAGCGGTAGTCGGTTGGCTCGTCAAGATAGAGGGTGTCCGGATAGACACCGGCTATGCCATCGAAATCAATCGTATCGCTGCCTACCGAGTCCAGCACTTCATAATAACTGCCGCGACGATTGTACTCGTCAACGCTGCGACGGGAACCTATATAATAGGTATCGCGCGGGAGACCATATTCGCGGACGGTCTGCTCTGCCTGCTCCCTGGTGGGAACAAAGTACATGTCATCCTGAGCCAGCAGCTCGATCGGCATGACCATTGCAATCATTGATAACAGGATTAATTTCTTCATTGTCTGATTCCTTTCTATAATTTTACGGTACAAAAGTACGTATTAATTTCCTGCAAAAATAAGGAAAAACCCTAAAACGCGGTAGGTATTTCCCTATTTTTTTATACTTTTGTGCCGAAATTAACATTTACAATGAAATATCTGGAAGTAAATTTCCGCATCAGCTGCCCTGAGGAGAGCATGATGCAAGACGCGAGAGACATACTGGCTGCAATGGCCGGAGACGCTGGTTTTGAGACATTTGAGGAAACGGAAGAGGGCTTGAAAGGCTACGTACAACAGGCTCTGTTTGAGTCTGAAGTGCTGGAAGCGGTACTCGAAGAGTTCCCCTTTGAAGGTGTGAGCATCAGCTACGAAATTCAAGAGGCAGAAGACCAGGACTGGAATGCAGCATGGGAGGCAGAGGGATTCGAGCCAATCATCATCGGCGACGGACAGATGGTGGTTCATGACGGGCGTCACTTGCCAGAAACGCCTGCCAACATCAACATTGAGATTGATGCCAAGCTAGCCTTCGGCACCGGCAACCATGAGACCACCCGCATGATGCTCTCCGCCCTCTCAACCCTCACCCCTTCACCCTCCACCATATTAGACTGCGGCACAGGCACCGGCATCCTCGCCATTGCTGCGCTGAAGCTGGGAGCAAAGAAAGCCGTGGGCTACGACATTGACGAATGGAGCGTGGACAATGCGCGTCACAATGCCGTCATCAACCGTGTGGACGAACGATTCACCCCGATGCTAGGCGATGCCACCCTGCTCGACTCGATGGACGAGACCTTCGACGTGGTAATGGCCAACATCAACCGCAACATCCTGCTGAACGACCTACCCCGCTTCGTCCAAAAGATGCATGTAGGCAGCACCTTATTACTCAGTGGATTCTATGAGGAAGACATGCTACAGCTCATCAATAAAGCAAATGAACTGGGACTGACGTTGGTAAGAAAATGTACCGAGAACAAGTGGGGCTGCTTAGTTTTTATTAAGAATTGAGCTTATCAATCATCAACAATACAAAGTTCTTGAAGGTCGGAGAGTGAGCCGTTGTAGATATCCAGATCAACCAGGCCTTTGATGCCCGGCAGGCGTCCGGCGTCAGTATATTGCCAGAACTTCCAGGAACCTTGATACTCCACCTTGTCCACATAGTAATGGGCAATCCAGTAAGGATACTTGTTGAAGACAGCATCGCCCAGGTACTGCGTCTTGAATTTATAATAGGTATAAATGATTGGTTTAACATGGTAATGCTTTTCTACAATGTCAAGCCAACGTAACACGCTGTCACGGAACTGCACGTCGGTGAGGTCGCTGTTCTTGTGCTCCACGTCGAGCACCGGAGGCAGGTCGCCCTCTTCCAGCCGTACCTTACGGATGAAATAACGGGCCTGGTCAGTAGCTCCGCTCTTAACACTCCAGAAATGGTAGGCTCCGCGAATAAAGCCATTCTCTCGTGCCTGACGGAAGTTGCTATAGAAGTTCTCGTCAATGAGGCTGGAGCCTTCGGTAGCCTTCATCACCACAAAACGAATGGGACACTCCTTGATGCGGGCATGCTCCGCCAAGGTGTCCCACAGGATGGTTCCCTGATGATGGGAAATGTCAATACCGTGAATCTCGTAGCCTTCCGGATAACTGATATCTCCATAGAGGGCACGCCAACGGAACCCGTAAGGGCCTACAAAAAAATAATAAAAGAACCAGATGTAGCCTGCTGCCACCAGTAAGCCTCCTATCCACCATGCCTTACCCGGCACGCGCTGAAGGAAGCGAACAAAGATGTTGAGGCGCCGTTTGCCTTTCGGCCCGTGATAAATATGGCTGACACCAACACCCTTACGGTGTACTACACGCTTCATCTGGTTCTTCAGTCAATTACTTCGCCTGCTCCAAAGCAAGTGTCTTGGTGGGCTGGTCGCAAACCTCTGTCGGTCCCCAGTACTGGATAGGTCCGGGATAGACATAGGCAGTCTCACGTGCCCAGCGGTCACGCTCAGCAACAAAGGCCTTGAAGGGTGCGCCGTCAAGCTCAACCAACGCCTTGCGGATAACGGGCTTCATCTCACCGGCACGCTTCTCCATGTTCATCATCATGGTGATGGGCACACCACCTGCAATCCACTGGTCGGCAGGTGCGGTGGTGTTCTTCACGATGGCCATATAACCGGTCTTGCCGTTGGCAATAAGCTGAGCGGCACTGGTGCCAAGGGCATAGCAGTAGTCAGCGTCGAAGTTGGAAGGAGCAGCGCAGCGTCCCTCGTATCCGAAGAAGTGGTGCTGGGTACCGAACTTGCCAGTATATTTGCCTTCCTTCTTCATCTTCTCCAGCTTCTGGGCTACCATCGTAGAGAGCAGCTTCTCGGTCTCAATAAGCGATACCTGAACGTTGCCGTGGGGATCACGGTCAAGTGCCAGCTGACGGGCAACACCAACAGGCAGGCTGTTAAACACCTTCAAGTTCTCCTCGGTGAGGTGGCTCTTGGCGAAATCTACCTGTTCGTCACGGCAGATTTCCTTGGCTTCTGGCATTGCAAGCACATCATTCAACTGGGCAATCAACTTCTTGATGGCGGGGATGAACTCAATGACACCTTCGGGAATGATAACGGTACCGAAGTTGTTGCCGTCGGCAGCACGTACAGCAACGGTGTTGGCAATGTAGTCAACAATATCGTCAAGACTCATGGCCTTGGCCTCAATCTCTTCGCTGACGAGGCAGATGTTGGGTTGTGTCTGCAGGGCACACTCCAGAGCAATGTGAGAAGCCGAACGTCCCATCACCTTGATGAAATGCCAGTACTTGCGGGCTGAGTTACAGTCGCGCTCAATGTTACCAATGAGCTCAGAATAGGTCTTACATGCGGTATCGAAGCCGAACGAGGTCTCAATCTGGTCGTTCTTCAGGTCGCCGTCGATGGTCTTCGGGCAGCCGATAACCTGCACGCCATAGTTCTTAGCTGCATAGTACTCGGCCAGTACGCAGGCGTTGGTGTTGGAGTCGTCACCGCCGATGATGACAAGGGCTTTGATGTCGAGCTCACGGAGAATCTCCAGACCTTTCTCAAACTGCTCAACCTTCTCCAGCTTGGTACGGCCAGAGCCAATCATGTCGAAGCCACCCGTGTTACGGTAGTTCTCAACGAGGTCGGCGGTCAGCTCCATATAGTCGTGATCCACGAATCCACCAGGGCCGAGGATAAAGCCGAACAGACGGTTCTCAGGGTTCAGACGCTTCAGCTGGTCAAAGAGACCGGTGATGACGTTGTGACCGCCAGGAGCCTGACCACCTGACAGGATGACGCCAACGTTCATCTTGGCATTGGCAGCCACCTCACCGGGAACAAACTCCACGAGAGGCATGCCATAAGTGTTGGGGAACAACTTTTTGATTTCTTCCTGATTGTCCACACTCTGAGTGGGGGCACCTTCTTTTACTTTTACTGCACCTTGGAGCGCCTTCGGCAACTTGGGCTGATAGGCGGCTCTTGCAATCTGCAATGCACTTCTTTCCATAGTCTTTTTTCTTGTTTATAATATGAATAAATGTATTTTCGAGGTGCAAAAATACGCTTTTTCTACGAGAAAAGAAAAGAAAATAAGGCCAAAAATGGTTTTTTAAGACTTTTTTTAGCAGAAAATATTGTCAATTCAACTTTTTTCCGTATCTTTGGCAAAGTAAAAGTACCGAAATCAATAATTGGAGGATAAAAATATGGCTAAAAGAAGAACTTTAAAGCGTAGCATTACCGTCATTTGTACAGAACTTTTCGCAGAAGGAGTAGCAGCATCTTTGGAAAACGAACATCCAGAAAATGCGGAAGCCCTGCTGAGTTCCATCATCAAGATGGAGAGGAATTTCATTTGTCGTATCTCACATGTAGAACCCGGCATGGAGGCCAAGACTTACTTCAAGGACCTCATTGAGCAGTTTAATGCTCAGGTCATTGAACTGGTTGACCAAATCAATAACGGCTAAGCATGGGGAATTTCTGGAGCTGGTTACTCTACCGACAAATGGGATGGAAGCTGAACGTCACCGAGCAGCTGCCAGGGAAAGGTATTCTCTGTTTGGCTCCACACACAAGCAACTGGGACTTCGTCATCGGGCAGCTCTATGCAAGGGCAGAAGGCTTGAAGACCAACTTCCTTATGAAGAAGGAATGGTTCTTCTGGCCTTTAGGCTCTTTGTTCAAACGCATGGGGGGCATCCCTGTTTGGAGGTCGAAGCACACCAGCATGACCGACAACCTGGCACAAACAGCCCGTGAAAGCAAAAACTTCCTGCTCTGCATTACACCCGAAGGAACACGCAAGCAGAATGCCGAGTGGAAGATGGGTTTCTACTACATAGCACAAAAGGCGGAGATTCCCATCCTGCTCTTTGGAGTGGACTACCAAAAGAAACTCATTCAATGCACTAGGACCATTATTCCAGATGGAAACATGGAAGACCAGATTAGAGAGATAAAACTATACTATAAAGACTTTATCGGCAAAAAGCCGCAGAACTTTACAATAGGAGAAATATGAAAAGACTGTTCGTAACAAGTGCCCTCGCCCTGGCACTTGCAACGTTTAACAATAGAGCAGAGGCTCAGACCAGACTGTGGGGCGACATCAACTACGAAGGACGGCCATGGGTAGAGAATGTCTCTCTGCCCAACAAGATATCGCATGGACTGAAAAACCGCCACATCGCCCTATGGGCAAGTCACGGACGCTATTATGACAAGAGCAAGGCCGCGTGGCAATGGCAGCGGCCCAAACTCTTCGGCACCACAGAAGACCTCTACACGCAGACAATTGTGGTGCCCTACCTCATGCCGATGCTAGAGAATGCCGGTGCCATCGTCTTCTCGCCCAGAGAAAGAGACTGGCAACGTAACGAGGTGATTGTTGATAACGACATGCCCAATCCTGGCACGGCCTATATCGAGGTAAACGGAAGCGGCAACTGGCGTACCACTACCAAGGACGGATTTGCCCAGCATTTAGGATACTATCACGATGGGGAAAACCCCTTCAGGGCAGGAAGTGCTCGGCAGGCAAAGGCTACGAAGAAGAAAAAGAACTATAGCCTGGTGTCCTATCAGCCCAATCTGCCGCAGGAAGGACGCTATGCGGTGTACGTCAGTTATCAGACATTGCCGCAAAGTGTGGACGATGCCCACTATACCGTATGGCATAAGGGAGAACCCACGGAATTTGTCGTCAATCAGCAGATGGGCGGCGGCACTTGGGTATATCTGGGGACCTTTGAGTTTGACGGAGGCAGCAGCGAATTCAACCGCGTTGTCATCACCAACCAGAGCCGAAATAAGAAAGGTATTGTCACCACCGATGCGGTCCGCTTTGGCGGCGGCATGGGTAACATTGAGCGCGGGGGAAGGACAAGTGGTATACCAAGAGCCCTGGAGTGTGCCCGCTACTATGCCCAGTGGGCTGGTATGCCCTATGACGTCTATAGTGCAAGAGGAGGTGCCGATGACTATTCGGACGACATCAACGTGCGCCCGCTCATGACCAACTACATGGCAGGCGGCTCTTGCTACGTGCCCGCTCTGGAAGGTGTAGGTGTTCCTTTGGAACTGTCGCTGGCGGTTCACAGCGATGCCGGCTACTCCCGCAATGGTACAGACCTGGTAGGCTCGCTAGCCATCTACACCACCAACTTCAACGACGGACGGCTGAACTGCGGACTGTCACGACTGATGTCTAAAGGCCTGGCCGAGTCGCTGCTCGAAAATGCAGAAGCAGACCTTACGGCAACATACGGACAATGGAACCGTCGCTACCTCTGGGACCGAAACTACGCAGAGACAAGACTTCCGGAGATTCCCAGCGCCATCTTCGAGACGCTGTCGCATCAGAACTTCCCCGACATGATGATGGGACAAGATCCGAACTTCCGGTTCACCCTGGCACGTAGCATTTACAAGACCATCCTCCGATACGTCAACCAGCAGCACGGAGAGTCGTCGGTGGTTCAGCCGCTGGCACCCGACCATTTCTGCGTGGAACTGAAGAAGGACGAGGCTCGACTGTCATGGGCTCCCGTAACTGATCCGCTGGAACCGACGGCAGACCCCACTGGTTACATTGTCTATACGGCCGTAGGGGATGCCGGATTCGATAACGGCACTTACGTCAAGTCGAACTCTTTCTCTCTGGATCTGGAACCGAACGTACTCTACAGCTTCAAGGTGGCTGCCGCCAACAAGGGTGGAAGGAGCTTTACCACCGAGGTACTCTCTGCACTCTATAACCCTGCAGCCAGTAAGACGGTGATGATTGTCAACGGCTTTCACAGGCTGTCTTCCCCTGCCATCAGGAATAACTCGGCAGAACAAGGATTTGACTTTGATGCTGACCCGGGGGTAACCTATGGACGTACGGCAGGATGGAATGGCAAACAGACCGTCTTCAACCGTGCCCGCATGGGTAATGAGAGCTCCAGCGGACTGGGCTACAGTGACGACCAGTTCTTCGGCAGTTTCATTGCCGGCAACGACTTCAACTATGTACGCACCCATGCTGCCGCCATTGAGTCGGCTGGACTTTACAGCATTGCCAGCTGCTCCCGTCAGGCCATGGAAAGCGGGCGGCTCACCCTCTCCCGCTATGCGCTCATTGACCTGGTGTTAGGATTGGAACGCAACGACGGGCACAGCCTGGTAAGGTACAAGGCATTCAGTCCCCAGCTGCAGAACCAACTGCGCTCCTATGCCTACAACGGAGGACGACTGTTGGTGAGCGGCTCCTACGTCGGTACAGATATGCTACAGCCCAACGAACAACAATGGCTGGCAGACGTGCTGAAGTGTTCTGCTGGAGGTTCCTATCGGGCAGAGAACGACACCATCAACGGCATGGGAACTTCCTTCCTCTATTATAACAAGTTGAATGAGGAGCACTACGCATCTACTGCGTCAGACGTGTTGCTGCCCGTTGAGCCTGCCTTCCCCGTTATGCTCTACGGCGATGGACGTGAAGCATGTGTGGCATATCAGGGTAATGACTACCGCTCCATTGTGCTGGGATTCCCCTTCGAATGTATCAGGGACCGGCAGAAACGCAATGCCATCATGCAGGGATTACTGAAGTTCTTAATTGATAATTGATAACTAAAAACTATATCTATGGCAAAAATTCAGACGAACTCTTCTGGCACCAGAAGTATTGAAATTAGTGAAAACCATTTGGAGACCATTGAGAAGTACCAGTTGTTCCGTGACCTCATTGACTCGAACGGCTATGTCGATGAGTCGGTGCTCGAGAAACTGAAGTTGAATATCCGTGCGCTGCTGGAGACAGAAGCCGGACGCGACAAGGACATCATTGACCTTTGTCTTGACGTCATCTATCATCCAAACATGAAAGCCTACGGACTACAGCAGCTCGTACTGCTCTTTATTAACTGGAAGAACCGTGCCAACGAAAACTTGGGTATGACAAAACGGGCGTTTCAGGGAACTCCGTTTAATTAAACCTATCCAAGTCTTCCCCAAGGGAGGGATGTTTAAACAGTAAATAATGGCAGAGAATCGGAGAGACAACATATCGCATCAACTATCCAAACATCCCTCCCTTGGGGAGGGCTTGGGTGGGCCCCGCTTAACGGATTTTCTTCCGACAACGAAGAAGGAAATGGAACTACGCGGTTGGGAAGAGGCGGACATCATCCTCTTCTCAGCAGATGCTTATGTAGATCATCCTTCTTTCGGTGCTGCAGTCATAGGAAGAACGCTGGAGGCGGCCGGCTACCGGGTGGCGATAGTACCACAGCCTGATTGGCATGGCGATTTCCGCGATTTCAAGAAGCTGGGTTGTCCGCGGCTCTTCTTCGGCATTGCCCCCGGATGCATGGACTCCATGGTGAACAAGTACACCGCTGCACGAAGACTACGCTCGGAAGATGCTTACAGTCCTGACGGGCGACACGACCTGCGACCGGAATACCCCACCATCGTCTATGCAAAAATTCTCCGTCAGCTCTATCCGGATAGTCCCATTATCCTCGGAGGCATTGAGGCTTCTCTACGTCGCCTGACTCACTATGACTACTGGCAGGATCGGCTGCGTCCCTGCATCCTCTGTGACAGTCCGGCTGACATGATTATCTATGGCATGGGAGAGAAACCCATCAAGGAAGTGGCAGACCGTTTATCTGCCGCTGTGTCATCCTCCGGACAACACGCTCACCGCTCCCTGCTCAAAGAGTTGCGCGACATTCCACAGACGGTATATCTCTCACGTAAGGAGGACATTCCTGATGGCATTAACGAGGACGACATCATGCTGCATTCACACGAGGATTGTCTGCGTGACAAAAAGAAACAGGCAGAAAACTTCCGCCACATTGAGGAGCAGTCGAACATGATGCATGCCAAACGGCTTCTTCAACCATTAGCTTCACACCTTTCACCACTCACTACCTGTGTTGTTGTCAATCCCCCCTACCCTCCAATGACAACGGCTGAGCTTGATGCCTCATTTGACCTCCCTTACACGCGCGTACCTCATATTAAATATAAAGGGAAGCGAATACCTGCCTATGAAATGATCAAAAACTCCGTCAACATCCATCGCGGATGCTTTGGCGGATGTGCGTTTTGTACCATCTCTGCCCACCAAGGGAAATTCATCACCTGCCGTTCCAAGGAAAGCATCCTGCGTGAAGTGAAAACCCTAGTGAAATCTCCGGAGTTCAAAGGTTATCTCTCCGATTTGGGAGGTCCCTCCGCCAACATGTACGGCATGGGGGGACGCAACAAGAATATCTGCGAACGCTGTAAGCGTCCCAGTTGCATTCACCCGCAGATTTGCCCTAATCTTGACACGAACCATTCGCGCCTGCTGGAAATCTACCGTGCCGTTGATGCGCTGCCGGAAGTGAAAAAGAGTTTTATTGGCAGTGGGGTGCGATATGACTTGCTGTTGTACCGCTCGAAAGATGAAGCGGCAAATCGCGCTGCTGCCGAATATACCCGTGAACTGATTACCCGTCATGTCAGTGGAAGGCTGAAGGTTGCCCCTGAACATACCAGCGAGACAGTACTGCGGATGATGCGCAAACCGTCCTTCAGTCAGTTCTACGAGTTCAAGCGTATCTTCGACCGTATCAACCGGGAGGCAGGTCTGCACCAGCAGATCATCCCCTATTTCATCTCCTCGCACCCAGGGTGTCGTGAGGCGGACATGGCGGAGCTGGCTGTCAAGACCAAACGCCTGGATTTCCATCTGGAACAAGTACAAGACTTCACCCCCACTCCGATGACGGTTGCCACCGAGATGTGGTACACCGGTTATGACCCATATACATTAGAGCCTGTTTTTTCTGCCAAGAGTGCAAAGGAAAAGCAGGCGCAACGGCAGTACTTCTTCTGGTACAAGCCCGAAGAACGACGGTCCATCACGCAGAGTCTGCGGCGAATTGGCCGCTCCGACTTAATCAAGGAATTATTTGGAAGGTAATGCCGAATAGGTCTTCCTGCCTTTCACATAGTATTGCCATAGCAGGGAGAAGGGACGGCGTTCTGGCACGAAGGGCAATACCCGGCTCCGCTGTATAACCTCTCGGTCAGTGTCAAAATCCTTTCGCCATCGCTTAAAGGCTCTCCTGGCACGATAAACCGCACGGAAATCTCCCCAGTTACGTTTCAACAACAACATCTCCCACGCTGCCAGATAGTCGAGGAACCAACGCATGCGCATGACGGGCTTCAGTTCTTCATCGGGCAGACACTTATAGAGCATGGTGAGATTGTTGCGGAAATTCAAGTATGTCTTCATCGGATTGGACTTAGGCAGGGTACCGCCGCCGACATGATAGACAAAAGAATCAGGCACACAACACACGCGACGTCCGCGGATGCGAAGTCTCCAACAAAGGTCTATCTCTTCATTATGGGCAAAGAACCGACCGTCAAGACCTCCCGCATCCCAATAGTCCTTGGAACGAATCATCAGCGCCGCCCCCGTAGCCCAAAGCACATCACTCGTCACATCATACTGGCCTTTGTCTGACTCTACTGTTTCAAAGAGACGCCCCCTGCAAAAGGGATAGCCATAACGGTCAAGAAAGCCTCCGCAAGCACCCGCATACTCAAAGCTGTCCTTATCGGATACAGACAATAGTTTTGGCTGACAGGCTGCCACATCGTCATGGGCATCCATGAATTCAATAAGCGGCGTCAGCCAATGATGGGTAACTTCAATGTCGCTATTCAGCAAGAGATAATATTCGGCATCTACTTTCGAGAGTGCCTTGTTATACCCTTCTGCAAATCCCCAGTTCTTTTCCAGTTCTATCACGCGGCAGTCTTCACGGAAGTGTGTGTAAAGCAGTTCCAAGGAGATGTCGGTAGATGCATTGTCGGCCACAATGACAGTAGCTTCATCACGGGAATAACGGAGCACTGACGGCAGATACTGCTGCAGCATCTTTGCCCCGTTCCAGTTAAGTATAACAATTGCTACTTTATCCATCTTAATAACACACGAAGGTTAATTCTTCATTATTCACTCTCAGTGCAGTCTTATCATGGTTGAAATCACCTAAGCGGACGCTGATAAGCTGGTTGTCGTATTCCTCACGGGCTTTGCCGGCAGGCAGTTCTACACGTATATAGTTACGGGTAAAACCGTGCATGGCCTTGCCTCGGGGAGCCTTCTCAAACAGCACCTCGACCTCCTGACCGATATGACGGGCATAGAAGGCTTGGGTCTTCTCATCAGAAAGGTCAAGCAATCGCTTGCTGCGCTGCTTCTTGGTCGACTCATCTACCACATAAGGTATGCGGAGGGCAGAAGTACCCGGCCGTTCGGAATAAGGGAACACATGTAGCTGCGTCACATCAAGTGCATCAAGGAAACTGTAGGTTTCCTCGAAACATTCGGCTGTTTCTCCCCTGCATCCTACCATGACGTCAACGCCGATAAAGGCCTCAGGCATCACCGACTTGATACGTTGTATCTTGTCGGCAAACAACTGCCGGTCATAATGACGGTGCATCAAACGAAGTACAGTGTCGCTGCCGCTCTGCAGCGGAATATGGAAATGGGGCATAAAGGCACGGCTACGGGCACAAAAGTCTATCAGTTCATCACTCAGCAGGTCGGGTTCAAGACTGCTGATGCGATAGCGACGGATATCCTCAATGCCATCCAGCGCTTTTACCAAGTCAAGGAAGGACTCACCTGTCGTCTTTCCGAAATCACCGATATTCACACCGGTCAGCACAATCTCCTTACCACCTTCTGCTGCTGCCTGTCGCGCCTGCTCCACTAATGACGCAATCGTCGGATTACGGCTGAAGCCACGGGCGTAGGGAATGGTGCAATAGGTACAGAAATAGTCACAGCCGTCCTGAACTTTTAGGAAATAACGCGTCCGGTTACCCCTGGAACATGACGGTGCGAAAGATTTGATGTCCTTCGTCTTCTCCGTTTTGTAAGACGGGGCTTTGTCTCGGTTCACAAACCCATCAGATAGAAATTGTATAAGGTTTGCCTTCTCATTTGAGCCTAACACCAGGTCAACACCATCAATTTTACTAATGGCCAGCGGTTCCAACTGCGCATAACAGCCGGTCACTACGACGAAGGCTCCAGGATTCTCTCGTACCAAGCGGTGAATAGCCTGTCGGCATTTATGATCTGCAACATCAGTAACAGAGCAGGTGTTAATCAGGCAAATGTCGGCAGGTTCTCCTTTCTGCACGGTACGCACACCCATTTCCTGAAGCATCTTGGCAAAAGTCGATGTCTCAGAGAAATTGAGTTTACACCCCAACGTAAAGTATGCTGCTGTCTTGCCTTGAAAGGCCGAAGTATCTATCATGCCGCAAAGGTACACAATATTTTCGATAAAAGCATGTTTTTTTGAGAAAATCAGTTAAAGGGTATTTTTACACGATTTTTTAACATTTCGTAATTAACTGAATATTAGACGATTGCAAAAAAGTTACAAAAAGAGGCAAAAAAAAGTGCAAAAAAAAGATACAACGTATTGAAAAAATATATACCTTTGCATCGTTTTAATAAACAAATGATTGTTTTACAGTTTTAAAAGCATTAGAAGAAATGAAGAAATTAGTATTTATGTTCGTAGCTATGGCAGCTATCTCTTTCGCATCTTGCAACAACGCTAAGAAGCCCGCCGTTGAGGTTGCTGATTCAACTAATGTAGAGGTTGTTGATACAACTGCTGCTGACACTGTTGCTGCTGACACTGTTGCTGCTGACAGCGTAAAGTAATTAGTCCATTTACGAACTAATTGAGAGAAAGAGCCGTCGGACTTAGTCCGGCGGTTTTTTGTTGCCTCATTGCATCTGGTGGTAAGTGGAATATTGGGACGAAAAATCCCGACTACCTGAACGGCAATCGGGATTCACCATCAAAATATTGCTTTACAGCGATTATGCTTCTTCAGCAGGAGTTTCCTCCTCCAGTACCTCAGCCTCAGGAGCTTCCTCTACAGGAGCCTCAACGGGAGCCTCGGCAACAGTCTCTTCAGCCTTAACCTCTTCCTCGGCAGGAGCATTCTCAGCAACAACAGTTACCGGAATCTCAACCAATACCTCTTTGTGGAAGTGAACAGTAGCTACATAGCTGCCCACCTTCTTGATATCACGCATGGTGACAATCTTACGGTCAACATCGAAGCCAAGCTTCACCAGTTCCTCAGCAACCTTAGCGGCATTGACGGAACCATAGAGCTGACCAGTGGTGCTCACCTTTGCGGGAATGGTCAGGGCAACACCCTCGAGACCCTGTCCCTTCTTCTCAGCCTCAGCCTTAATGGCGGCGAGCTTATGAGCCTGCTGCTTGAGGTTTTCAGCGAGAATCTTCTTGGCTGACGGTGAAGCAATAACAGCCTTTCCCTGAGGGATAAGGTAGTTACGGCCATAACCAGACTTTACATTCACGATATCGTTCTTAAATCCCAGACCGATAATATCTTCTTTCAGTATTAATTCCATGCTTGCGTCCTCCTTAAATTATTTCATCAAATCGGTTACGTAAGGCAGCAGTGCAATCTGGCGGGCACGCTTCACGGCCTGAGCCACACGACGCTGATACTTCAGAGAGGTACCTGTGATACGGCGGGGAAGAATCTTACCCTGCTCGTTCAGGAACTTCTTCAGGAACTCGGGATCTTTGTAGTCGATATACTTGATACCGCTCTTCTTGAAACGGCAATACTTCTTCTTCTTGGTGTCGATAGAAGGAGCTGTCAAATAACGAATTTCACTCTGTTCTGCCATAACTTAAGCCTCCTCTGATTTTGTAGCGTACTTGTTTCTTCTCTTCTCAGCGTACTGTGCAGCATACTTGTCAAGCTTCACAGTCATGTAGCGGATTACCTTCTCGTCACGGCGGAATGCAGTTTCGAGAACGTCAATTACTTGTGGCTCAGCCTTGAACTCGAGCAGGCAGTAGAAACCTGTCGACTTCTTCTGAATAGCATAAGCCATCTTCTTCAATCCCCAGGTCTCTTCATTCAGCATCTCTGCACCTTTGTCGGTGAGAACTTTCTTGAATTTTGCGACCGCTTCCTTCATCTGATCATCAGACAAAACGGGAGTTAAAATGAAAACGGTTTCGTATTGATTCATACTAAAAAATTAATAAAATAAATGTATTTTGCAAAATTGCGGGTGCAAAGGTACTAATTATTGTTGAGAGTAGAGAGTTGAGGGCTGAGAGTTGTCTCTCTTTTAATATTATTTAATACTTTCCGCGCCATTTTTGCTGGAAAACATGCACAATGACACCGGCAATGATGAAAAACAACCCTGTCAGTAGCACGGTATTACCTGTCACCCACGTAAGGGCATTGAACAACAAAAGGAGGGCGCCGATAACTATCAGCGCCACTCCTCCATACTGTTTTACAGCGTTCATTTCTCCTTATCGTCTTCTGGAGTAATCAGCTTGTAGCCCTTGCCGTGGATATTGATAATCTCAATCTGGTCGTCATCCTTCAGATGCTTGCGCAACTTGGTGATATAGACGTCCATGGAACGGGCATTGAAGTAATTGTCGTCAATCCAGATGGTCTTCAGCGCAAAGTCACGCTGCAGAATCTCATTGGCATGCGAGCAAAGTAGTGCCAACAGCTCGTTCTCCTTAGTGGTCAGTTTCGTCTGCTTGTCACCGATAGACAGCAACTGCTTCTGGGTGTCGAAGTTGAAGCGGCCGATACGGTACTGTGTGCTCTCCTTGTTCTTCTTGCCACGTACACGGCGCAGGATGGCCTCAATTCTCAGTACCAGCTCTTCCATGGAGAAAGGCTTGGTGATGTAATCGTCGGCACCAATCTTGAATCCCTCCAGGATATCTTCCTTTAACGTCTTGGCGGTCAGGAAGATGATGGGAATCTCAGCATTGGCGGTACGAATCTCCTGTGCCAGAGCGAAACCGTCCTTCTTAGGCATCATCACGTCGAGGACACAAATATCGAACTTCGTCTTCAGGAAGGCCTTATAGCCTGCCTCGCCGTCAGGGCAAAGCTCAGCGGTGTAGCCCTTGGCTGCCAGATATTCACGCAGCAACATACCCAGATTCTCGTCGTCCTCACAAAGTAAAATCTTCAAGTTCTCTTCCATAATTGTAATGTTTAATTTGTTAATAATAATCTTTCCTTATATATTTTTTATCTTTAATTTTCTATGAGAACCGGCAGACTGACCGTGAACTTCGTTCCTTTACCCAGTTCACTCTCTGCCTTGATCTCTCCCTGATGCAGATCCACCACTTTCTTCACGTAGGCCAATCCGAGGCCGAAACCCTTGACATCGTGTTTGTTGCCGGTATGCACGCGGTAGAACTTATCAAATATCTTTTTCAGGTTCTCCTTCTTGATTCCCATACCATTGTCCTGTATAGAGAAGTACAAGTGCTTCTCGTCATTCCATGTCTTCAGCATGAGTTCAAGCGGTTTGTCGGGATTGCGGTACTTCACGGCATTATCCATCAGGTTATGAATCATGTTCGAGAAGTGTACCTCATCCACATAGATGGCAGAGTCCACGGCACCGATATCCATCATGATCTTACCACCCGTATGCTCCACACGCAGGGTGAACGAGTTGGCAATGTTCTCCAACAGTTCGTTCAGGTCCATCTCCTTCTTCTTGAATACCGCATCCTTCTTGTCGAACATCGACATCTGCAACACTTTCTCAACGAGGAAGCGCAGACGTTTCGACTCGTCGGCAATAACGCCGCCCAGGTGTTTCATCATCGATTCGCTCTTGTTCACGCTGTCGTCGTTCAGCATCTGCGCAGCCAGCGAGATGCTGGCAATGGGCGTCTTCAGCTCATGCGTCATGTTGTTCACAAAGTCGTTCTTCATCTCCGAGTAGCGTTTCTGCCTGAAGATGATGGCAATAGTGAAGATAAACGTGATGAGCAGCACGCAAGTGAATACAATCGACGGAATCATGAAGCGTACACCCGAGAAGATATAGCTGCTGATTTCCGGGAAATGAATCCTTACAATACCCATCTTCGACGGCGGGTCATTTTGGAACAGGCTCTGCGTATAACTGTATTCCTTGCCTTCGTCGGTATAGTCCGGACAACGATACACCTCACGTCCGTCTGCCGTTGACACCGTGAAATGATATGGGATATCGATGCCGTTGTTCAACAACTCTTCATGAATGTCACGGTCAAGCAGTTTGAAGTTGACGCGTTCCTTCAACGGCTTGTCGCTGGCGGTATATAATATGGAATAGATTACCTCGTCGAGCAGGGCTTTCTGATAAACATAGCGTTTACGCACAATCTCCTGCATGGTTTTCGATGCCTCGGCCAGCGAGTTCTTGTCCTTACGCATAATCATGGCCTTGGGTACACTGGCAGGCTTCATCTCAAACGTCTTGAGCTGGAAAGAGGAATATACCGTGCCGTCGTCAGCCGATACAGAGAACTGGTGGGAATGACGGATGGAACCGTCCAAGCCGTCAACGCTCAGGGAGTCCTGCTGGAAGGCACGCCGCTCAGTCGCATTAACGTCCTTCTCCAGATAGCGAGAGGTCTCATCCATCTCCAGATTACGGGAGGCCTGATAGAGTGCACGGTTGACGGACTCGTCGAACTGTTCCTTCTTCATCTTCGCCATGTCTTCAATGTAAGACAGCTGCAGATAAAGCAGGCCGAGGAACGAGAGCCCCATCACAATGGCTATTGTCCATATCGTACTTTTCTTCATACCTTTCCTTGTTCTTTCTGATGTTTTGTCATTTTCTGCTGCAAAGGTAAGAAATTAACTTAATTAGCACACTTCTTTTGTTAATTATTTCCGTCACATTTAACGTTATTAACAAAAATGAGTCTTTTTAATTAAAATACAAACACTAAAAAGGCAGAACGCGTTTGTTGAACACCAGAGTGGGTCTCGTATCGTCTTAGTGACATCCCGTTCATAGATTGGCCCGGGATATCACAAAAATAAACGGCACCTATCGTTAGAATAGATGCCGCTTATTACTTATTTTACTTGTACTTTAGTCTTCATCCTTCATCTCAGCCTCATGCTGCTTGATGAGTTCCTGCTGGATGTCGTTCGGTACGAGCTCATAGCTGCTGAAGCTCGTGGTGAACGATGCACGTCCGCCGGTCAGCGAGCTGAGGGCGATGGAGTAGCTTGCCAGCTCCTTCAAAGGAATCTTGGCACTCAGCTTCTGGTAGCCAGCCTCGCTGTCCATACCCATGATGATGGCGCGGCGACCCTGCAGGTCACTCATCACATCACCCATATAGTCGGCAGGAACAAGCACCTCCAGGTCGTAGATGGGCTCCAGCACCTTCGGGCCTGCCTCCTTGAAGGCTGCCGAGAAGGCGTTACGGGCTGCCAGCATGAATGACAATTCGTTAGAATCAACGGGGTGCATCTTACCATCATATACGATGACGCGCACGTCACGTGCGTAAGAACCGGTCAGCGGGCCCTGTTCCATACGCTCCATAACACCCTTCAGAATAGCGGGCATGAAGCGGAGGTCGATGGCACCACCTACCACTGAGTTGATGAACACAAGCTTTCCGCCCCACTCCAGGTCAATCTCTTCCTTGCCCTTGATGTTCATCTTGAACTCCTGACCGTTGATCTTGAACGATGTAGGATCAGGCATACCTTCGGTGTAAGGCTCCAGAATCAGGTGTACCTCACCGAACTGTCCGGCACCACCCGACTGCTTCTTATGACGGTAGTCGGCACGGGCCATCTTCGTAATGGTCTCACGATATGGAATCTTCGGCTCAACGAACTCAATGTTAATCTTCTCATTGTTCTCCATACGCCACTTCAGGGTACGCAGGTGGAACTCACCCTGTGCGTGAACAATAATCTGGCGCAACTCCTTCGACTGTTCAACCACCCATGTCGGGTCTTCCTGACGCATCTTGGCCAGGGCTGCCATCATCTTCTCCGTCTCCGACTCATTTACAGCCTTGATGGCACGAGAGAACTTCGAGTTAGGATACTTGATGAAGTCGAACTTGTTTTCTACTTCCTTGGCGTTCAGCGTGTTGCCCGTCTTTACATCCTTCAGCTTCACCGTACAGCCTATGTCACCGGCTACCAGCTGATCAACCTGAATACGGTTAGCACCTGCGCAAGCATACAACGTACCGATACGCTCCTTCGAGCCACGGTCGGCATTGTTGAGGTCGTCACCGCTCTTCACTGTTCCGCTCATCACCTTGAAGTAAGAAACCTCACCGATGTGAGGTTCAACACCAGTCTTGAAGAAGTAGAGCGACGTGGGAGCAGCTGCATCAACGGCAATCTCCTGTCCGGCAACGTTCTTCACCAACGGCATCTCGTTGACGAAAGGAACGACATTGCCCAAGAACTCCATCAGACGGCGAACACCCATGTCACGTCCTGCACATACGCAGAACACGGGGAAGATTGAACGGGTGATGAGACCCTTGCGAATACCCTCACGCATCTCGTCCTCCGACAGATCTTCTGTCTCGAAGAACTTCTCCATCAGGGCATCGTCACCGGCAGCAGCAGCCTCTACGAGGGCAGCCTTCATCTCCTTGGCCTTGTCAATCTGGTCGGCAGGAATGTCCTCAATAATGGGAGCACCACCTTCAGGCTTCCATGAATACTTCTTCATCAGCAGCACGTCAATGACGCTGTTGAAGCCGGCACCTGTGGCAATAGGATACTGTACGGGCACGCAGTTCGGTCCATAGACGTCACGCAGCTGATTCAGAATCTGGTCGAAATCGCAATTGTCGCGGTCCAGCTGGTTCACCAGGAAGATAACGGGCTTCTTCAGCTTCTCGGTATTACGGAAAGCGTTCATCGTACCTACCTCGGGACCATACTGTCCGTTGACGAGGATGACGGCCTGGTCGGTGACGTTCAGGGCGGTGATGGCACCACCTACGAAGTCGTCAGAACCCGGACAGTCAATGATGTTCAGCTTCTTGTTGTTCCACTCCACATGGAAGACGGTAGAGAAGACGCTGTAGCCATACTCCTGCTCCACGGGGAAATAGTCACTCACGGTGTTCTTCTGCTCCACCGTACCGCGACGCTTGATAATACCAGCTTCGAAAAGCATACTCTCGGCAAGCGTAGTCTTGCCGCTACCCGCACTGCCAATCAATGCGATGTTCTTGATCTCGTTAGTTTGATAAACTTTCATATTTACTTATTTTAGGTTTATATTTTTTTGTCTGTGACTGCCCTTTTTAGGGGACGTTTTGCTACAAGCGGAGCCAAAGGTAGCATTTTTCACGCAAAAAACCAATGATTTCTTTCAAATATTAAACTTTATTAGTACTTTTGTTCCCGAAATCGCCACTACTCGACGCTAAATGTTCAGTGTAAGGTGACAATAACAAGCATTATCATGGCTGGTCTCTATATCCATATCCCCTTCTGCAAGAGCCGTTGTTCTTACTGCGCTTTCTACTCCACGACACTACTGGAGTTGCGCCAACGCTATGTCAATGCCCTCTGCAAGGAATTGGATAGTATAGAGTGCAAACTAAATACCATCTACCTCGGCGGCGGCACACCCTCACAACTCTCCCCCGCCCAACTTGAGCAACTCTTCTCCCACATCGCTAAAGTGTATCCTCTCCACACACTACAGGAAGGGGCAAGGGGTGGGTCTCCTGAAGTCACCATCGAGTGTAACCCAGATGACATCACTGTTCCGTATGCTACGGTGTTATCGCAGCTTCCTATCAACCGCGTCAGCATGGGTGCACAGACCTTCAACGACGAAAGGCTCCGTTTTCTCAACCGGCGCCACACATCTGCACAGGTGCCGCTAGCCGTGGAACGCCTTCGTCACGCAGGTATCACCAACATCAGCATCGACCTGATGTACGGTTTCCCCAATGAGACACTCGCTGACTTGGAACATGACATCGATGCTGTGCTGGCTCTCTCACCCGAGCACCTCTCTGCCTACTGCCTCATGCTGGAAGAAGGCACTCCACTTTATGAAACATTAAAA